>JAKAGH010000034.1 GCA_021817645.1 Deltaproteobacteria bacterium | reverse complement strand
ACAAATTCGCCAGCCATGACAATAAAAAATTAACGAATTGTTTGCTTTGGGCCTGCATTTCCCTGGGCAGGAGGGGACTGCAGATCTATGACGATTGGATTATGTTGAGATTATCAGTAATTATCAGCCGGAGCCGACCTTTGGGCCCGGAGAAAAAAATTACCGGCTTCCAAGAGTACCCCGGGCTGTCCCGGCTAGCGATTCACCCGGCGCAGTAAGCCCAGGGCTACCGCGCCGAAGCCCAGATGCGGCATAGTGACGGCCCAAAAAATCGGCCACCGCCCAGCCTCCCCAAAGGAGACGCAGAATCCGAAAAAGAGCCAATAGCCGAACATCAATCCTAAACCCATGGTGACTACTACCGGAATGTTAATTTTCTCTCCCCGCAAAGTCAAGGCCAAGCCCATGATTACCAGAATTATGGGAGTCAGGGCCAAAGAGATGCGCCGGTACAGATCAAGCCGGTAGGAAGTAGATTTGTATCCGTCCCGTTCCAGGCGCCGGACAAAGTGATAGAGTTCGGTCAGGTCCATCTCGGTCACTTTTTTTTCCAGCCCGGAGAAGTCTTCCGGCCGTTCCGTGAGGACCACATCCCGCTCCTGGAACTTTTCCCCGAATTCCTTGCCGCCATGGCCCAGAGTCTGAATGAAACCCTGGTAAAAACGCCAGTGGTCCCCCTGCCACTGAGCCCGGGTCGCCGCAATAACCTGGATCAGGTCGAACTTTCGGTCAAAGAGATAAATGTTGACCCCTTCCAGGGTCTGGGTATCTTTTCGAAACAGGAGAATATTGTAGATTACCTGGTCGCCTTTGTACCAAAAATGCTGCATGTTCAAGAGACTGGGCAGCGGCTTTTTCTCCACCTTGGTCTCCCAGAAAAGATTGAGCCGTCCCTGGCTCCAAGGCACCAGGTAAAGCTTCAAAAAGAGCAGCAGCACCCCCGCCAGGATCGCGATAATAATGACCGGCCTGGCTAAGCGGAGAATATCCAGACCTGAGGTCCTGATGGCCAAGGTTTCATGGCTCCGGGACATCAGGCCGAAACACAGCATCACGCCCAGCAGCAACGCCGGGGGCAGAACCTCAGACAAGGAAAAGGGCACTTTCAGCAGGAAGTAGTGTAAGAGATCCACCACCCCCAACCGGGCCCGGACCAGCCGGTCGATCTTCTCAAAAAAATCCACCACAATGAAAATAGAGACAAAGGTAGCCAGGCTGAGACCGGTGAGTTTGAGGAATTCCCGGGCCACATAGGCTTCGAGGATGCGAGGACGCATGGAGGGGAAGAAATTCATTAATCTGTGATATATCAGAAAATAGAGGCAAGGATAAGGGATTCAGTTTTTAGTTTTTAGTTTTTAGTTTTTAGTTTGAGGAACGCTTCCCAAGCCTTTTGGAGATTTAGACATATATTAAGTGATATATGTTGGCCCCGTAAGCTATTATCAAATTCATGCCTTTATCCAAACACTAAAGACTAAAAACTGTCTCAAAATGCGTTTAGGTTTTCACCTCTCCATTGCCGGGTCGCTGCTGCGGGCCATTAGCCAGGCCCAAGTCCTGGGTTGCCAGGCATTGCAGATCTTTATCCAGAATCCCCGGGCCTGGAAGTGGCGCGAGATTCCGCGGCCGGAAAAAGACGCGTTTATTGCCGCGCGCAAGCTCGCGGGCCTGGGTCCCGTGGCCGTACATCTCACCTACCTGCCCAACCTGGCGTCGGTGGATGCCGCTTTATATCAGAAGTCCAGGGAGCGGCTCGCTCAGGAACTGGCTTTAGCCCGGGACTTGGAGGCCGATTACCTTATCTGTCATCCCGGCCACGCGCCTCTGTCCCTGGAGAGTTTCCAGCGAGTGGCCCGGGGCCTGGCGGCCGCGGTGGAGCAAATCCCCCCGCCGCCCCTGGTGCTCCTGGAAAATACCGCGGGCCAGGGCCAGGAATTGGGGTGGCTGCCCGAGCACCTGGGATTGATCATGCGCCTGGCCGGGGTGCCCCTGGGGCTCTGCCTGGACACCTCCCATGCGTTTGGGGCCGGCTACGATCTGCGCCACCCCGGGGGGGTGGCGCGCTTACTTCTGGAAATCGCCCGGGGTCCCGGCCTGGAGAGGATCAAAATCATCCACCTCAATGATTCCCGGGCGCCTTTAGGCTCCCGCCGGGACCGCCATGCCCACCTGGGCCAAGGAACCATTGGGTTAGAAGGGTTTCGCCACCTCTTCTCCCACCCCTGGCTGCGGCCGGTGGCTGCCATCATGGAAACCCCGAAGCGCCAACAGGCGGATGAGTGGCGCAATTTACTCACCGCCCGGAGCTTGATATCAACCCAAATGCTGCCGGGCTAAGAATAGCGGGGCTAAGCTGTCAGCTCAATTGCTGCACTGACAGGTAAAATAGCACCATAGAGAATATGCACCTTGCCTGCCGCGCTAATCCGCTTCAGTTCTTCCCAGCTCCTTGAATCGTCAGGGCAATCTCCTGGCTGAGCTGGGCCAGGGCCTGGCTTTGAGCCGCCACCAAGGCGGCATAATCGCCTCCCGTCACCGGCTGGCGCAGGTCGAAGCGGTTCATTTTGAGCAACTTTCTTTCCGGGCCCCCAAAGAGGCTCCAGCGCGCCACCAGCCAGGCGGCGTCCCCCAACCGGCCGTCGAATCGAACCACTTCCACCACCACCTGGTAGTCCAGGGGCACGGACGTGCGCCAGGGGTAGAGATAAATCCGGTCGGTCGGCAGGAGCAGACCGATATTGTCCCCCAGAACATTGATGAAATTATCTTTGACGGAGCCGGCCCAACGATCGTACTCGGCTTTTACCAGCTGATTGTCGCTGGTGCGGGTGACCAGCTCAGACTGGTCGAGGTAGTCGGCCATCTTCACGGGGCCGATGCCGATGACCGCATTTTGAGCGGGGGTTTTTCTCTTGGAGATTGTCTGGTCTTCCTGGATCGAACTCAAAGCGTAAAAACGCGGGGACGGACTCCTACCCAAACAGCCGGCGACAAAGATGACAACCAGCATCAGGATGGCCGGCCAGCCGCGAAAAAATGGCGTCACGCTCATATTACTTCCCTCCGGGACTTTTCTTGCCGCGCAGCAAGGACTCGGGATGCTGGTCCAAATAATCAACCAACTGCCGCAGTGACCGGCTCATGGCGGCAATTTCCTTCAGGGTTTCACCCAACTGAGCAATCAACGGTGAGTCTTCAGAAAGCACACCCCGGGCCGAGGACAAGGTTTTATCCAGACCGGCAGCCACCCCTCCCAACTGGGAGTTAACATTGCTGGCCAACTTACCAATATCTTTGACGGTATTTTTCAGGTCGTCTGCCAGCGGGTCCACCTTACTATTAACCCTGGTGACGAGCTTGTGGGAGCCCTGCAGAGTCTCTTTCAGGGCCTGGATGCTGGCCTTCAGGTCCGGGTTGTTGGCGAACCGGTCAATTCCGGCCAGGGCCGATTCCAGGTGATTCTGCAGCTTCTCCAGGTCCAGCTTCGCCAGGGCGTTGCCCAGCCGTTCGGCGGTGGACTGGCAGGTAGGAATCATAATATAGTCTTTATAGGCTTTGTCGACTTCCGGTGGAGGATTGCAGATGGAGGTTCCGGGGGGGTAAAAGCCGAGCTCGATCGATAACTGTCCGGTAATAAAACTCTGCATCGTCAGCGTAGCCCGCAGGCCCTTTTCGATGAGCCTGGGAATATTTTTGTTCCTGATATTTTTCAGGCCCGCGTGACCCACCTTGAATTTATCCGGCTCGATTTCGATGACGATGGGAATCTTGGTCTCCAGCTTCTCGATGTCGGCCTGGATGACAATGCTGGTCACCGACCCGACCTGTACGCCCTGGTACAGCACCGGCGCGCCTACGTTCAATCCCTTGACAGAGCCCTCGAAATACAACACGTATTTCTGGGTATTTTTGAAGAACTTGCCTGAACCGAATACCACCAGGCTGGCCGCCATTATGATCACCGCCGTGACCACAAAGCCGCCGATCATCATTCTACTTGCCTGCTTAGCCATCTTTGCCCATCCTATCTGTTAAGGTTTCTCCACGGGTCAAAAACGTGTATAGATTGGGATCCCGGGTTTCGGCCAGAAGCCGGTTCGGATTGCCTGTGGCGGTCATGGTGCGTTTAGAGACATCTAGAAAGACAGAATTGTTGCCAATGGCAAAGATGCTGGCCAACTCATGGGTAACCACCACCATGGTGGTGCCTAAACTGTCACGCAGTTCCAGGATCAGGTCATCCAGGCGGCGAGCGCTCACCGGGTCCAACCCGGCGGAAGGCTCATCGAAAAACAGGATCTCCGGATCGAGGGCCATGGCCCGGGCTATGCCGGCCCGTTTCTGCATGCCGCCGCTGATTTCCGCAGGATAAAACTCTTCGAATCCGGCCATTCCCACTAACGCCAGCTTCAGTTTGACCACCTCGCGGATCTGTTCCGGCTGCAAATCCGTATAGGTCTCCAGCGGCAGGGCGATATTTTCGGCCAGGGTCATGGAGCTCCAGAGCGCCCCGCTCTGATACATCACCCCGGCATGGCGAATGATTCGGTCCCGGGTCCGGAGGTCGGCCCCCCAGAAATCCACCTCTCCATAAAGGACCTTACCCTGGGCCGGGGCCTTCAAGCCGGTTAAAATGCTCATCAAGGTACTCTTGCCGCAGCCGCTGCCCCCCATGACGATGAAGATATCCCCCCGGTTGATAATAAAGGTCAGGTCCCGCATGAGGACAAAGTCGCCGTAGGCCATGGTGAGCTCGCTCACCGTTATGTGGGCTTCTGGTTCCGCCATTTTTACGTTATCCCGCTAGGCTGCATTGTTGGCAACACCCGGTAACCGGGAACCGGCTTAGATTCCCAGAAAGTTGCAAATAACCGTAATGACCGCGGTGGAGACGATGATGCCGACAATGGCGGTGACCACCGCGGAGGTGGCCGCGTCACCCACGGCCGAGGCGCTGCGGCCGCACTGCATACCGCGCATGCAACCGGCCAGGGCCACGATCACCCCAAAGACCAGGCCGGAAAAGAGGCCGATACCCAGATTCCAGAGACCCACCGCGGCCACGGTCTCGTTATAGTACTGGATGAAGCCGATATCGAGCATCAATACCGCCACCGACGCGCCCCCCAATATGCCCAGCAAATTGGCATAAAGACACAGCAGGGGCATCATCAGCGCCAGGGCCAGTATCCGGGGCAGCACCAGAAACTCCATGGGCGAGATGCCCAGGGTCTTCAGGGCATCGATCTCCTGGTTCACCTGCATGGTCCCCAACTGGGCGGCAAACGCGCCGCCCGTACGGCCGGCCATGACGATGCCGGTCATGATCGCCGCCATCAGGCGCACCATGGCGATGCCCACCAGATCGGCCACATAGATTTGGGCCCCGAACAGCTTTAGCTGGATGGCGCCGATAAAGGCCAGGATCAGCCCCACTAAAAAGCAGATCAGGGAGACGATGGGCAAGGCCTGGACGCCCGCGGACTGGATGATTAAGCCCAAATCCGTGCGGCGGTACTGAGCCTTGCCATGAAACAGTCTCAGAACGGCCACGACCGCCTCGCCGATGAATTCCAGCAGGTCGCCGAAGGATTGAAAGAAACTGACGGTTTCATTGCCTACATGGGCGAGAAACGACACCCCCTCTTCCGCCTGGCGGGCGTCCTTCTTTTCCGGGACCGCCGCGGCCAATGCCAACAGTTTTTTCGCTCCTTCGGGGAGTCCTTCACGGTTCAGGCGGATATTTTGCCGGTTGCAGAAGGTCTGCAGATTCATCAGGAAGGTCAACAGCCCGGTATCCCAGGAGGCCAGTTGCCGGGTATCGAAGATCAGGTTACGGACCCCCGCCCTGCTGGCGAGCATTTGCTGCACCCCATCGGCCCCAGGCAGGTCACCGCCCAGCTTCCAGTCCCCGGAAAGAGTTACCTTCAAGGTGTCTGCGGCTGGTTGCTCCATGAGCATTTCACCACGGGGCGTCATGTACGTTTTTCTCCCTTGTGACTGGGGTGAACTGCCCCCGACGCGACATCGACATTGCCGCTGGTGAACTTGAACGGCAGGCGCAAATCCTCGCTGGCCTGAGTCCCGTTATCCCCGCCCTCTTAGGTTCTCAAGATAACTATTATTCCAGGCTTTTGACAATATTAATTATCTAGAATTGCTGTGGTTCCCGGTCCGCATTTTATCGTGCTTGGCCTTTTATCATACTGCAAAGAGCCGGACAACCTTTAAAGATTATGAGGGGCTGAGAGCCGGAGGAGGCAGGGACCGCATTGACAGAGGATTGATAATGGTTACAGGTATGTGAAGAAATCATCTCAGCGACGGGGGTCAGCGAGTAAGGGGTTATGCAAGGACTGGAAATGATAAAAAATCTTGCTGACCTCGATCAGCAGCTGGCTGCCAAGGTGGCAGAAACCCGCCGGATTGCCGCAGATAGGATCAAAAGCGCCGCAGAAGAGAGTCAGCGCCTTGTGGCTGAGGCCCAAGCGCAGATCCAGCAGATGAGTGAAGAATCGAGAATCAGGATTGCGGAGGCAAGCGCAAAATTTGCTGAGGAGGCCCGGACACTGGCCGCAGCCGAGAAAGAACGCCTCACCAGCCAGGCCCTGCCAAATATCGGCCGGGCCGTGGCTTTCATCCTGGCAGAGATCATCCCGTGATCGCCCGGATGGAAATGCTTTTTATGGTAGGCCCCAAGCGGCTGGCTCCCCTGGTGTTATCCAGGCTGCAGCGGGCTGGGGTCGTCCAGGTTGACCCGGTTCCCCAAGACCGGATGGGCGCATACCGGCTGGAGCCCGAGGCCGAGACCCGGCTCAAGAGATGGGACGCGGTGCTGACCTCGGTTGCTCATGCCGCGAATCTCCTGGAATTGGAACTCAATGCCGCAGCGGCGCCTTTCCCGGGCGATCTGGAAGAGGCCGAGGCCACGGCTGCATCTTTGGAACCGCGCGCGGCCCTGCTGGTAGAAAAAAGGGAACGGCTCAAAGATGAGCTGCAACTGCTCGACCAATACCTGGACGTCGTGGTGCATCTGGCAGAGGCCGTGCAGGGGTTGGACCGAAGTTCCCGGCTGGCAGTCATCCCTTTCGTGGTGGAGCGGGGGGCGGACCTGGCAAGGTTGGCACAGGAACTGGCAACGGCGCTCCATGACCGGGTGATCCTGGCCCAGGCGGTGGTGGGCCCCAAGATGGTCGCGGTCATTATTACTCTGAAAAGAGAGGTCGAAGCCGCCCGAGGCATTCTCCACCATGCGGGTTGGGCTGAACTCCCGCGCCTTAAAGAATACGCCCGGATGGACCTTGAGTCTATGGCGCAGCGGCTGACGGCAAGATCCAGCCTGAACCCCCAAGAGATTGCCGGGGTGGAAGAGGAATTGCACCAGCTTTCCCGGGAAGCGGCCCCTATCCTGGACGCCATCCGCAACCGCGCCGGCAATGAAGTCAACCGCCTGAATACCCTCCAGGCGTTGGCTTCCGGCCGCTACGGCGCCGCCTTATTCGGTTGGGTGCCCGCCAGTCAAAGGGACCAGGTAGCCGAGTCCCTGGGCCCATTCGCGGGTGAGATACTCTATGCCTTTGACCCGGTGCAAGAACCGGAGGAACCGGAGCGGGTTCCGGTGGTGTTGGAAAATCCGCCATGGATTAAGCCTTTCGAATCCCTGATCACCTTCCTGCATACCCCCCGCTACGATAGTTGGGACCCGACCTGGATCACCGCCACTCTTTTCCCCTTATGGTTTGGCATGATTGTCGGCGACATCGGCTATGGCCTGGTTTTTTTAGGGATCGCCTGGTATTTGTCTGCTTTCGTGAGACGCAACCAGGATCTGAAGCTAGATTTTTTCAAGATGCGGCTAGCCCCGCAAGCCCTGGAGCAGTTGGTGCGAATGATGAAGCCCATGATCATCTGGACCATCCTGTTCGGGTTGTGGTACGGAGAGTTTTTCGGCAACCTGCTCCAGCAATTGCAGGTTTTCGGGACGAAAGCCAGGCCGGGACTGGTTGCCATTTTGATGCCCCGCACCGAAACTGTGGCCACGGCCACGACCTTGATCCTGGTGGCCCTGGGTTTCGGCATCGTCCAGGTGCTGCACGGCTTCATCCTCAAGGCCCGGCTGGCCCGCCGCCATGGAGAGAAGAAACCCTTCTGGGAAGCGTGCGGCTTCTTTGGGGGCGCGGTGGCCCTGATCCTTTTCGGTTACGGCTTCATGTCCAAGAATTATCCCCTCTGGGCGCTGATCCCCATGTGCGGAGGCGCCGCCCTGTTTCTCTGGGGGATGATCCGCGCCCGGGCGCCCCTGATGCTGGTGGAATTACCGGCCCAATGCGGCCATATCTTGAGCTACCTCCGCATCTACGCGGTGGGACTGGCGTCGGCCATACTCGCTGATTTATCCACCGACATCGGTGTGGCGTTTTTTCAGGTGGGAGGAGTAACCGGCCTCATTGGGGGGGTGCTGGTGGGGCTGGTGTTGGCCTTAATGATCCACGCGCTCTTAATCCTTTTGCTGACCATCAGCCATGTGCTCCAGCCCCTGCGTCTACTGTGGGTCGAATTTTTCACCAAGTTTGATTTCTACACCTTTAGCGGCAGACCTTACCGTCCCTTCAAGCTGATGGGCAGCCATAATTCTTAACTAATCTAGGGAGGAGAGTAATGAGCAGAAAAATTATTTCCTATCTGGGGTTCTTACTCCTCTATGTTCCGCTGTTTGCGCCACAGGCCCTGGCTGCCGCCGGGACTGAAACTGGGTCGTTAGACAAAGGCTTGACCGCGATTGGCATCGGGCTGGCCGTGGGCTTAGGCGCCCTGGCCACCGGCTGGGCCCAATCCCGCATCGGTCCGGCGGGCCTCGGCGCGGCCGCGGAAAAGCCGGAAATGCAAGGTCTGGCGCTGATCTTTTTGCTTTTGCCTGAGACCCTGGTGATTTTTGGGTTGGTGGTGGCGTTCATGCTGATTGGACGGCTGTAATGCCCCCACTCGAAGAGATTCTCCAGCAAGAAGCCGGCGCCGAGATTGACGCGCACCTGGCCGCGGCTGATGCCAAGGTCAAAGAGATTATCAGCGAGGCGGAGAATAGGGCCAAGGCCCTGTTAGAAGAGCACCGCCAGCGGCTGGACGCGGCAGCCCGGGCTGCCAGCCGGCAGGGGCAAAGCGCGGCCGCACTCATCGTCTCCATCGCCCGCACCCAGGCGCAAGGCGAGATAATGGACCTGGTGCGGCAAAAAGCCCTGGAAGCGCTGGAAGAAACCGCGGTCCAGGCGCAGTACGGCGAAGTTCTCCAGGCGCTGGCCGCTGAGGCTCTGAAAGCCGCGGTAGAGGCGGAGAAACTGGTCGTGCCTCCAGATGACCGGGAAAGACTCATGGGGTGGGCGCAAGACCGGGGGCTTGACCTGCAGACCGATCCGCAGCTGCGCCTCGGGGTGCGGATTGTCTGCCGGGGCGGCAGGCAAGTGGAAAACACTTTGCCGGAGCGGCTCCAACGCGCCTGGGACACCCTGGCCCCCGAGGTGGCCAACCTGCTCTGGGGGGCGAAAAAAGAGGATTGACTGACGATTTCGCTTACCTGAACGCGCGCCTGCGGGTGCGGCGGAGCCGGTTGCTGCCTGAGAGCTTTTTCCGCGAGGCCCTGGGATTAAGTTTCCCCGGCCTGTTGACGCATCTGCGGGAAGGCGTTTACGGCCCTGATCTCACCGGCGATGCTCTCCCGGACCTGGACCGGGCCATCATGGTCCATCTGGACCGCACGGTGGGCGACTTGCCTCGTCTGGTCTCGGGCCAGGCCCGGGAGGCCGTCAGCCTGCTGCTGATGCGCGCCGATCTGGCGAATCTCAAGACTATTCTCCGGGGGCAGCAGGCGGGCTGGACCGCCGGGGAAATCCTGGGGCATCTCGGTGCGGGCACCATTCCCCGGGCGCTCTATGGCCTGATGGCCGCAGCCGCGGACCCGGCCTCCGTGGTCCAGTTGCTGGCCCTGTCCGGCCACCCCCTGGCCCGGGCCTTACGTGAGGCCGTGTCGGGACCGCCGGAGCCGCTGGAGATGGAAATCAACCTGGACCGGGGTTTTTATACTGCCTTGCTGCGCCGGGCCCAAGAGCTGAATCAACCATTGCTGGCCGATTTTATGAGATTTGAGATCGACGCCTCGAACCTGGCTGCTGCGTTTAAACTAGCCGGCCTCGGTTTCACCGGACCGGCACAACGGTTCTTTATACCGGCAGGGAGGTTCGTACCCTTGCGCCTTTTCGCCTTGCTGGCCCAGGGAGAAGCAGCCGCATTGGCGGAATTGGGTAACACTGCTTTGGCCCCGGTGGCCGAGGCGCGAGACCTCCCGGCCCTGGAACGGGGCCTCCGCTGCCTGCTTTTGGCCAGGGCCCGTCAGGGGGTTCAAGACATGCTGGGGCCGGGTCTCGCCAACGACTACATCCTCCGGAAAGAATGGGAGGCCGGCCGGGTGCGGCTATTGGCCCGCCGGTCCTTTTTGGGGCTGCCGCCCGGGGCTATCGAACAGGAGTTGTTCTGCCAATGAAGGTTGCGGTTTTGACCGATCCCGAAGCGGCCGCGGGTTACCGCCTCGCGGGTCTGCAAGTGGAGGTGGCCCGGGACCCGGCCGCAGCCCGGGAGGTCTTGGCGCGCCTGGTCCAGTCGGAAGATTATGCGCTGGTGGCGGTGGACCCGGCCTTGCTGCCGGACCCTTACCAGGCCGTGAAAAGAGAGATGCGCGGCCGCGCTCTGCCGATACTGCTGGCGGTCCCGTCAGCCCGGGGTGCATTTGCCGGCGAAGATGCCGCAGGGTATATGCGGCGGCTGATCAAAGAAACCATGGGCTATGAGATCAAAATTTAGAAATCAGAGCAGGGCGGTTGCTCATGAGCCCCAGGCTCACCCAAAAATTTTGCAGAGTTCGCAGGGCGGACGTCTCGCCCGCCTCAGCGCCGCACAGGCGAGACGCCTGTGCCGCCAATTTAATCTCTCTTTTTTTGCGTCTTTCTTTGCGCCTTTGCGTCTTTGCGTGAGGCCAATCTTTTCGGAGCACCGGGAGAGAACGTGATTAGTGGAACCATCCGGAAGATCACCGGCCCCGCGGTCATCGCCCAAGGGATGCTGGGCGCCCGCATGTATGACATCGTCAAGGTGGGCCCGGAGGAACTGGTGGGCGAAATTATCCGCCTGGAGGCAGATACCGCGTTTATCCAGGTATACGAGGAAACCTATGGTCTCCAGATCGGGCAACCGGTAGTGTCCACGGGTAAGCCGTTGGCCGTGGAGCTGGGCCCCGGCCTGCTGAATGGCGTCTTTGACGGGATCCAACGGCCGCTCGCGGCCATCAAAGAGAAGACCGGCAACTTTATTTCCCGGGGCGTGGCAGCTTTGGCCTTGGACCGTCAGAGACAATGGGACTGGTCCCCCCAGGTAAACGCGGGCGATTCGGTGAAAGGGGGGATGGTCCTGGGTACGGTCCAGGAATTCCGCTTCCGCCACAAGATCCTGGCCCCCCCGGAGGTGAGCGGGGTGGTCAGGCAGGTAAATCCGGCCGGCTCTTACACCGTGGCGGACCCTCTAGTGGTACTCGAAGACGGAGTTGAGCTGACGATGGTCCAGCGGTGGCCGGTCCGGCGGCCCCGCCCCGTTAAGGAAAAGCTCGATCCGGACACGCCTTTTCTTACCGGCACCCGCATCCTGGACGTGCTGTTTCCTGTGGCCGCCGGCGGCAACGCCGCGATTCCCGGACCATTCGGGGCCGGCAAGACGGTGACGCAACAGGCCCTGGCCAAGTGGTCCAACGCCGATATCGTGGTTTACGTGGGCTGTGGTGAACGGGGCAATGAAATGGCCGATGTGCTCATGGAGTTTCCTGAGCTCGAAGACCCCAGGACCGGGGAGCCGCTGATGCACCGCACCGTGCTGCTGGCCAACACCTCCAACATGCCGGTCGCGGCCCGGGAGGCCAGCATCTATGTGGGCGTGACCCTGGCCGAGTATTTTCGGGACCAGGGCTATGCGGTGGCCTTGATGGCCGATTCCACCAGCCGTTGGGCCGAAGCCTTGAGGGAAATCTCCTCCCGGCTCGAAGAGATGCCGGCTGAAGAAGGCTATCCTCCTTACCTGTCATCCCGCCTGGCCGCATTCTATGAACGGGCCGGCCTCGTCACCACCCTGGCGGATGAACGCGGCGCGGTTTCCGTGGTCGGGGCCGTTTCTCCCGCGGGCGGCGACATGTCCGAGCCGGTGACCCAGTCCACCCTCCGCATTACCGGCGCATTCTGGCGGCTGGATGCCGCGTTGGCCTACCGGCGCCACTTTCCGGCGATTAATTGGACCGGCTCCTATTCCCTGTACCTGCCTCTCCTGGAGGAGTGGTATCGGCAGAACCTGGAGCCGGATTACCCCGAAATGCGGGACACCCTGGGCCGTTTACTGCAACAGGAAGCCTCCCTGCAGGAAATGGTGCAACTGGTGGGTCCGGATGCCCTTCAGGATCAGGACCGTCTTATCATTGAATTGGGCCGCATCATCCGGGAAGATTTTCTGCAGCAGGACGCGTTCCACGAAAACGACGCTTACTGTTCCCTGGAAAAGGCCCAAGGGATAATGCAAATGATCTTGAGTTTTCACCGGCAAGCGGCAGAGGCCCTGAAAAAAAGGGGAGTCCCCATCGATGACCTCATCCAGCAGCCGGCGGTGGGGAAGATCGCCCGGGCGCGCTTCATCCCGGAAGATCGTTTTCCGGCCTACCGGAATGAAGTTCTGGGAGAGATTGCCGCAGCTTTCGGGCCGCAGTCTGGGGATTAGGCGCCATGGATCTTTTGAAGAGAGAGTATAACTCGTTGAGCTACATCTCGGGACCGCTGCTGTTCGTGGAGCAGGCCCGGGACCTGGCCTACAATGCCATCGTGGCCATCAAGGACGGCGCCGGGCGGTTGCGCAGCGGCCAGGTCATCGAGGTGTCCGAGGAATATGCGGTCATTCAGGTCTTCGAGGAGACGGGCGGCCTGGATCTGGCCCGGACTTCGGTGAGCCTGGTGGAAAGTGCGGCCCGGCTGGGCGTATCCAAGGAGATGTTGGGACGGCGTTTCAATGGTATCGGCCGGCCCCTCGACCGGTTGCCCGCGGTCATCCCGGAAAAGCGACCCATCATCGCCGGCAAGCCCATCAACCCCGTGGCGCGCCGCAAGCCGACGGAGTTTATTCAGACCGGCATTTCCACCATCGATATCATGAACACCCTGGTCAGAGGGCAGAAGCTGCCGATCTTTTCCGCGCCCGGGTTTCCCGCCAACGAACTCGCGGCCCAGATTGCCCGGCAAGCCACCGTGCCCGGGGAAGAAGCCCCCTTTGCGGTGGTTTTTGCCGCGATGGGGATAACGCAGCGGGAAGTGAGCTACTTCATCGCTGAATTTGAGAAGACCGGGGCCCTGGCGCGTTCGGTGCTGTTTCTGAATAAAGCCGACGATCCCACGGTGGAGCGCATCCTGACGCCCCGGATGGCCTTGACCGCGGCTGAGCACCTGGCCTTTGACCACGGCTACCATGTGCTCGTGATCCTGACGGATATGACCAATTACTGCGAGGCGCTCCGGGAGGTGGGGGCTTCCCGGGGTGAGATCCCGGGACGCCGCGGCTACCCCGGATACATGTATACTGATTTGGCCACTATCTATGAGCGCGCCGGGGTGATCACCGGCAGTCAGGGCTCCGTGACCCAGATTCCCATTCTTTCCATGCCGGGAGGTGATCGTACCCATCCTATTCCCGACCTGACCGGCTACATTACTGAAGGGCAGATCCAGCTCAGCGGCGAGCTGCAGCGCCGGGGGGCCTTTCCACCCATCGACCCGCTGCCGTCGCTATCCAGGCTGGCGCACAGCGCCATCGGCAAGGGCAAGACCCGGGAGGACCACAAGCAGGTCTCCGACCAACTCTTCGCGGCCTACGCCAACGGCGTGGACCTCCGCAAGCTGGTGGCGATCATCGGGGAAGAGGCCTTGACTGAAAATGATCAAGGTTATTTAACGTTTGCGGAGGCCTTCGAAAAGAACTTCATTCATCAAGGTCAGCAAAACCGGGGACTGGACGAATCTCTCGACCTGGCCTGGTCATTGCTTTCCCTCCTGCCGGAATCCGAGTTGAAGCGTATTTCCGCAGATCATATCGGCATGTACTATGGCGCCCGGCTCCGGGAATTTTGGAGCACACCCGGGCAGCTGCACCGGGGGTTACATGAATGAGGTCAGCCCCACGCGGATGAACCTGCTCACCCGCCGCAGCCAGTTGCTCCTGGCCGGAAGGGGGGTGCAGCTCCTGGAAAAGAAACGGGATGCGCTGTTGCAGGAGTTCCAGGCCAAGGTGCACGAGGCCCTGGAAGCCCGGCGGCAGTTGGCTGACGCCGCACAGGAGGCGCACCAGGCCTTGATGTTGGCCCAATCCTTCGACGGTCCCGAGCAGGTGGCAGCGCTGTCCCTGAACCTGCCGGTCAGGTTGACCGCCCGGGCCGAAGTTGACAATGTTTGGGGGATCAAGGTGCCCCGGCTGGCCGCAGATTACCCCCAGGCGCTCACCATGAGCCCGCTGGCGGTGGGGGGCAGGACCGTCGCCGCACAGATCGCTTTCCAAAAGCTCTGCCGGCTCTTCATCCGGATTGCCAACGGCGAGGCGCGTCTGCGCCGGGTGGCCGAAGAAATCAAAAAGACGGCGCGGCGGGTGAATGCCTTGCAGCAGGCGGTAATTCCCGGCATTCGCTCCCAGATCCGCTATATCCAACAAGCTCTCGATCAACAGGAGCAGGATGACGTCTTCCGGCTGAAGCGTATCAAGGCCAAGCTTGGGTCCCGGAATCCATAAAAGGAAAGCTCTTCATCTAATCCGGAGGCATAGCCTTCGGCGGAGGCTGGCTGCAAATCTCCGTCGGCTCCGATCGATCATGAGGAGCCAGAGTTAAACAACCCTGGCCCCGGCCCGCCAGGAGCAATCTCAGGCGTTGCCCCTGGCTGCCTGATTCAACCTCTATCTTGATCCATAAAAATGTGCCTCTTCACCACGCGGTTTGAATGATCTGGTTTTTTTCTGTTCCAGGCGGCGCTGAGGTTGGCGCGGCGGACGTGCAAACTCGACTTCGCGCGGCGGGGCCGCTTTTTTATAATCAAAACCCTGCAAGGTGCAACGCTTGATCTTGGCGCGGAGGACCCGCTCGATGCTGCGCACCATAGCCTCATCTTCAGAGGTGATAAAAGTGAAGGCATCTCCGGTCTTGGCCATGCGGCCGGTACGTCCGATCCGGTGCGTATAGGCATCAGCAGTATCCGGCATGTCGTAATTGATCACGTGGGAAATCTGGGTCACGTCGATCCCCCGGGCGGCAATGTCAGTCGCCACCAGGATCTGGAAGGTGCCGTTGCGGAACCCTTCCATCACCGCCTGCCGCCGCGCCTGGGAAAGATTCCCCTGCAATGATGCGGCCCGATAGGCAGCTTTCCCCAGTTGTTCCCCCAGACGCTTGGCCCGGTATTTGGTGCGCGTAAAAATCAGCACCGATTCAGTATCAGTATGGCGCAACAGTTCCAGGAGGAGCGCGGTTTTGCGGTGCTGCTCCACCGGATAGAGCATATGCGAGACGGTATTGGCCGGTCCCGTGGCATTAACCTGCACCGTCACCGGTGCTTTCAGGACTTCCTGGGCCAGCCGCAGAATATCATCAGGCATGGTGGCCGAGAACAACAGCGTCTGCCGGTTGGCCGGTACGCGCTTGATGATCCGTCTGATATCGGGCAGAAATCCCATGTCGAACATCCGGTCTGATTCGTCCAGTACGAGCACTTCCAGATGCGACAGGTCGACGGTGCCCCGATTGAGGTGGTCCAGGAGGCGGCCGGGACAGGCAACGACAATCTCGGCGCCGCGTTTCAGCTTATCCACCTGAGGATTGAAACCGACTCCTCCATAAATAGTGACGCTCTTGAGTCCGGTCCGGCGTCCCAGGGTGCCGATGGCCGCATGGATTTGCTCGGCCAGTTCCCGGGTAGGGGCAATAACCAGAGCCCTGACGCGCTTGCGCCCGCCTTGCATCAGGCGATGGAGGATGGGCAGCACAAAGGCTGCGGTTTTGCCGGTGCCGGTCTGGGCCAGGCCCACGACGTCGTGCCCTTGCAGGACCAGCGGGATAGCCTGTGCCTGTATCGGCGTTGGGGTGGTATAGCTGGCCGCGGTAACCCCGGCCGCGACCTGGGGGTGAAAATCGAATGTTTTAAATTCCATAAATTCCTTTTTTTCCGAAGTTCGGGTAATAAAAGCCCCGGTGTATTCAGATGATTAGAGTAATGA
>JAKAGH010000302.1 GCA_021817645.1 Deltaproteobacteria bacterium | reverse complement strand
CCCCTCCCGGGTGTCTTAACTGCGAATATGGGCTGCCTAGCTACTAACTGTGAAAATTATGAGACTTCTGCCCCGAAGTTTAAGCCAGAAAAAGGCCTGCTGCGCGCCCGCACCTCTGCTCCCGTGCCGCCATGATAACACAGAATCTGGAAAGAGACTAATTCCCGCCAGGTTCCGGGCCCATTCCGCGATCCTGCGCCAGATGCCATCGCTTTGCCGGCCTGAGAATGCCAGGCCAGCCACGCCCGGCAGCGGTGAGCCCAGGCCCAGCGACCAGCAAATTTAATGCAGGTCTTGAAATTTTGCCGGATCTGCACCTGTCAGTGGCACTGCGCCATGGCAGAACTGGTTTGAATGGAGAGGGAAAAGAAAATGGCGGGATAATTACCTGCCGGCGGCGAGGATCTGGGGCTGATTGGCTCTCAGCCGAGTCAGCCAGGGAGTCTCCGGCTGCCGCCGCGCTGGCGGGAGATAATTTCTCTGATCAATTCTCGCAGCTTCTCCAGCCTGATGGGCTTGTTCAGCAGGAAGTCGGCCTGGGACTTCTCGTCATCGTCCGCCGGACAGCTTTCCCAGCCGGTGAGAATGGCCACCGGAATCTCAGGATATTCCAGTTTAATTTGCGTCGTCAACTCATAGCCATTCATAAAGGGCATCCCCAGATCGGTAATCACCAGATCAAAGGGGCGACGTTTGTGCTGGCCAAAAAAGAGAGTGGCTAAAGCCGTCTGTCCGTCGCCGGCCACGACCACCTGGTGGCAATCTTTCTCCAGCATCTTCCTGGTAATGGCCTGGACTGCCGGCTCGTCTTCCACATAGAGGATATGCAGGGGAGTCAGCTCGATGACTGGTTCCCGAGGTTCGGGGAAGGTGAGGCCGATGGCTTTCTGGTAAGGAAAATAAAGCCGGGCCACGGTCCCTGCCCCCGGATGGCTGTTAATTTCCACTCTGCCCTGGTAGCGCTCCATGGTGCCTTTGACCATCACCAATCCCAGGCCGGAGCCCCGCAGACCCTTGGTGGTATAAAACGGGTCGGTGCAGCGGCGCAAGGTCTCTTGATCCATACCTTTGCCCGTATCTTCCACTTCAAGAATAACATGGGCCTCCCGGAACCGGGACTTAATGGTGATGGAGCCATGATGGGGCATGGCATCAATGGCATTCAAAATCAGGTTGATGAGGGCGTCCCGGATTTCGCTTTCCACGCCGATGAATTGGGGCAGATCTGTTTGCAGCTCCTGCCTCATCTCAATGACCCGCCCATGCCGCTGAGTTTCATTTTTCCAGCGGAACCGGGTAAGTTCAATAGCTTGCTCAATAATCACGTTCAGATTGACGGAGGAAATTTCCCCCTGTTTTTGCAGGCGGTAAAAGTCCCGCAACCGGTCGATGGTGCTGGCTATGCCGGTCGCGGCCGTTTGAATGGCTTCATATTTTTCTTGCAGCGGAGCCGGCAATGCTTCATCACTATGGAGCAGCAGGTCCAGGTGGCCGATAATGGGGACGAGATGATTACTGATATCGTGGGCAATACCGCTGGCTATCTGCCCCATGATCCGCAACCGTTCTTGCTGCATCACTATTTCCTGGGTCTGATGCAGCTCCCGATAGGCCCGGGTCAGGTTTGCCTCCAGTTCCTTTTGCGCGGTGATGTCAATGAAAATGCCACTGACATGATCTATTTCCCCCAGGGGGTTGAAAAATATCAGGGCCTCCTCTCGAACCCAGATGGTCTCCCCCGATTTTTGGCGCAGGCGATATTCACCGATGTAGGACCTGTCGGTGGTCAAGGCCGCGGTTAACTTCTGCTGGGCCGACGGCAAATCTTCGGGGAGAATTAAATCAGGCCATTTCAGCCTCCGGGAATCGAAGTCCTGCTTGGAATAGCCGGTTAAAGCCTCAATTTTCCGGTCATAGAAGTCGATACTCCCATCAGGGTAACTCTGGAAAACCACGGCGGGAATTTGCTGCACCAGGAGCCGATACTTTTCTTCGCTTTGCCGCAGGGCGTCCTCTGTCTGCTTCTGGCCGCTAATGTCCTGGAGTTGCGCCAAAAAGCCGATTATTTGGTCGTTTTTCTTTAAGGGAGAAATGATAAAATCCAAAATCGCGGCTCCAGACCGGGAGGTCTGGTAGAGCCCTCTTTGCTTGATCTTTTCGAAATCAAAGTGACATTCACAGCGGATCGTTTCCCCCTGGCGCAACTTCTCTTTTTCGCTCTCAGGAATATTGGGGTCTTTGAACAGATTAAATTCCAGGTTTCGGGGGATTTCGGCCAGCCCGAAGATCTCCAGGCAGGACCTGTTGATGTCCTGGAGCCTGCCATCGGCCGCGAAAATTTCCTTGCCGATGGGTGATTCATCAAAAACGCTTTGTAAGCTCTCTGGGCGCCGGGTGTGCATAAAATTAATGGGTAATAAATGTAAGGATTTGCTCTCTATAAAAATAGGTTGCAGGGCGTCAACCATATTTTATAAACTTTCTTGCTGTTGGAAATTTTCTAAGCCATTTATCAGCCCTTGACAATCGGAGCTTCCCTGATTCTTCCCTCAGGGGATGCCTGAATTTGCAGAAATGCCAGGGCTTGAGGCCAAGTTATCCCCCAAAGGTCGATGAAATGAGTCTTATTAAAGAACCATGACTCTCAGAACCAAGTCATTTCTTCTCATTGCGATTATCTTAACTGTAACCCTGACAGTCACCGGCCTGCTTAACCTCCATTTTCTCCAGCAATCTCTTAAAAATTCCATCCTTGCCGGTGCAGAGGCCATGGCCCAGACGACCTCGGAGTCCATCGCCAAGTTCCTCGAAGATTCCTTGAATGACGCGCGAGTCGCGGCCATGTCGCTGCCAGTATCAGCGCTGGAAAAAAAAGACCTGGCCACTTTGGAAAAGCACTTACGCATCTTGGCCAAAATTTACCCAAAGTTTGGCAACGGCTTGTTTATTCTAGACAAACATGGCCGTATCTGGGTTGATTACCCCCCGCATCCGGACGTAAGGGGGGCGGACGTTTCCTTTCGTGAGTACTTCCATAGGACGATGACAGAAGGGAAAGGGATAATCGGGATTCCTTATTACTCCAAGCGTACCGGTCAACCGGTCCTTACTTTTACGGCGTTGCTGCGCGGCTCTGCCAATCAAGTGCTGGGGGTGCTGGGCTGCTCCGTCCAGATGTTATCCGCCGAAGCCTTGGGAGGCATAGGGAAGATCAAGATAGGCAAGTCGGGTTATGTCTTCGTCTATAACAAATCGAGGCTGATGATCATTCATCCCGACGATGCGCGGGTGTTACAGAAGGATGTGCCTGCGGGGGCTAACCGGCTTTTTGACGCGGCTATGGAGGGCTTTGAAGGCGTCGGGGAAACCGTGAATTCCCGGGGGGTCCCCATGCTCTCGGCGTTCAGGCCGATTCCTGGAACCGATTGGATTATTGCCGCCCAACAACCCCAAAGCGAGGCCTATGCCCCGCTGGCCGCGGCCCGGCGCAATCTCTTCTTCAGCATTCTGCTGGCCGTGATCGCTTCGCTGTGCCTGGGGACTGTTGCCATCCGCCGCATCACCCAACCCCTGGCCCGGTTGCGGCAAGGGGTAATTCTCTTGGAGGCGGCAGAGCAAGAAGGCATCAGTAAAATTAAGCAGGAACTGGAAGGCATCAAGAGCAGTGACGAATTTGGGGAACTGGCCCGGGCCTTCCTGGATATTTCTCAAAGACTGCAGGACACTTTGCTATCCCTGAGAAGAGCCAGCAATGATTGGGAGCGCACTTTTAACGCCGTTCCCGACCTGATTGCCATCATAGATAACCAAAATGAGATTATAAAAATCAACCAGGCCATGGCCGCCAAGCTCGAGG
>JAKAGH010000033.1 GCA_021817645.1 Deltaproteobacteria bacterium | reverse complement strand
TTTTTTACCTTCTCCCCGGCCCCAACGCCTGGGGTGCGGCCTTGCTGTCAGCAAAGGCAGAGGTCATGCCGCCGCCCGGTCTTCCGCTCCATCCCCTGATCGAGGCCATGGAGAGGGGCAAGGTCAAGGCCTTGATCGTGGTGGAGCATGATCCTTTCTGGCATTTTCCGGACCGGGACCGGCTGGCGCGGGCCCTGGAGCGGCTGGAACTGTTGGTGGCCCTAGATTATCTGCCTTCCCCGGCCACGGCCCGGGCCCAGATGCTGCTCCCCACTACGACTCTCTTTGAGGGGGCAGGCTCCAGTTTCGTCAACCAGGAAGGCAGGCTCCAGTGGGCCCCGCCCCTGCATCACGGTGGTGCGCCCCTGGCCCAGGTGAGCGGCGGCGGCCATCCCCCCCGGGTATTTCTGGATTACGTCCCCGGTGGCGCACCCCGGCCCGGCGGGGAGATTTTGCAGGACCTGGCTGCGGCCCTGAATCCGTTACCAGAAAGTCCTACGGCTGATTTGTGGGCCTGGCTGGGCGGGCAGAATCCGGTGTTTAACCGGGTGTCCGGCTGGCCCGCACCGCCTGAGGGGCTGCGGCTCCTCCCTGAGGCAGGCGGGCCGCCGGTCTTTTCCCTGGAGGAGATCAACCTGGGGTCAGACCTAGATCTGGAGGGCCACCTGGAACTGCTCCTGGTGGACCGGACTTTCGGCACCGAGGAACTGACGTCTTACTCCCCTTATGTTCAGAAGGCCGAGGAAAAGCCCCGGTTGTTACTGCACTCCGGAGATGCGGCCCAATTAGGGCTGGCCGCCGGGGAGCAGGTGATCTTGCGCCTGCTGGGCGGACCCCTTACTTTAGAATTAGAAGTGGCGGAGAATATGGCTCCCGGGGTCATGATCCTGCCCCGGCACCGGCAACTGGTCTGGCAGAAGCTGCCGGCAGGGCCAGTGCAGGTGCCGTTTAGCGCCATTAAGAAGGTATAATCTTCGATGTCGACGTGGACCGCGGGCCTCATCATTTTAATCGTCAAACTGGCAGTGGTGCTGGTGGTCTTGCTGCTGCTGGCCGCGTACCTGGTCTATGCGGAGCGCCGGCTGCTGGCGCGGCTGCAGATCCGCCTGGGACCCAACCGCGCTGGGCCCTGGGGGCTCCTGCAGCCTTTGGCGGACATCATCAAGCTCCTGACCAAGGAAGACACCGTGCCCGCGGGCGCAGACCGGCCCATTTTCCTCCTGGCGCCGGCGGTGGTGGCGGGGACCGCGCTGTTGATCTTTGCCGTGGTCCCTTTTGGCGCGGGGTGGCAGTGGCAGGGCCGGCCCATCCCCGGGGTGATCAGCGACCTCAACGTGGGTCTGCTCTATGTCTTCGCCCTTTCCTCCCTGGGGGTGTACGGCGTGGCCCTGGGGGGCTGGGCCTCCAACTCCAAGTACAGCCTCCTGGGGGGCATCCGGGGCGCGGCCCAGATGATCAGCTACGAACTGGCCCTGGGGCTCTCCCTGGCACCGGTGGTCATGGCCGCGGGCTCCTTCAGCCTGGTGGACATCGTCCAGGCCCAGGCCAATTATCCTTTTCTGTTGACGCAGCCCCTGTCTTTCCTGCTCTTTTTGATCAGCGGCATGGCGGAGATCAAACGCATTCCCTTCGATATCCCGGAAGCGGAAAACGAGCTGGTCGCGGGCTACCACACGGAATACAGCGGCATGCGCTTCGGCCTCTATTTCCTGGGGGAATACGTCACCATGGTGGTGTTGGGAGGGCTGGTGGCCGTCTTTTTCCTGGGAGGCTGGCGGGGGCCGTGGCTGCCGCCCCTGGTCTGGTTCTTCGTGAAGGTGGGCGCCATGGTCTTGGTGATGATCTGGATCCGCGCGGCGCTGCCCCGGCTGCGCTATGACCAGCTCATGATGTTTTGTTGGAAATTTTTGATTCCCCTGGCCCTGCTGAACATTATGGCCGTGGGCGGCCTGCTGCTCTGGGCCAGGGCTTAACGCCTTGGTTTTAATGCTTTAAGTCCCCCTTTCTTAAAGGGGGATTTAGGGGGATTATCGGGCGCCTATCTAATCCCCCCTGCCCCCCTTTTGAAAAGGGGGGTGAAATACTTTTATTTTTGGCGATTTGAGTGTAACAGGCGCCCCCTTCTTGAGGTTGGGTTATATGAACCAGCAACGAGGTAACTTTCTCCAGGTCTTTTTTAGGGCCGTCACCGGGTTGGTGGATTCCTTTGCCATTGTCCTGCTCCACCTGTTCCGCCGGCCCATCACCGAAGAATACCCGGAATTCAAGCGGGTCTTGCCGGCCCGGGCCCGGGCCCGGATCATCCTCACCCGGGACCCGGAGGGGGAAGAGCGTTGCGTAGCCTGCTTTCTCTGCAGCGCGGTCTGCCCGGTGAGCTGCATTTCCATGGTGGCCGCGGAGCGGGAAGACGGCCGCCGCTGGGCTCCCTGGTTCCGCATCAACTTTGCCCGCTGCATCTATTGCGGCCTGTGCGAGGAGGCCTGTCCCACCCTGGCCATTCAGCTGACGCCCCACTTCGAGTTCTGTGAATATGACATCTTAACCCTGGTGGCGGAGAAAGAAGACCTGCTGGTGGACCACGGGGGCAAGAACCGGGAATACAACTTTTATCGCCATGCGGGCGTGGCCATGGTGGGGGCTAAAGGCACCCATGCCAGCGAGGCCCCCCCGGTGGATTTGAAGAGCAATATGCCGTAAAGGATTTCCATGACCTTATACGCGGCCATCTTTTATCTGCTGGGGCTGGTCACCGTGGCGGCCACCGTCCTGGCCATTACCCGGAGCAACCTGGTCCACGCCGTGGTTTACCTGGTGATCTCCTTTTTCGGAACCGCGATGTTGTTCTATCTCCTGGGCGCGCCCTTTGTGGCCCTCCTGGAGGTAATTATCTACGCCGGGGCCATCATGGTGCTCTTCCTGTTCATCATCATGATGCTGCGGCTGGAAGAACATCGTCAAAACGGCGGGGCTTTGGTGCGCCGCTGGCTTCCGGCCCTGGTCCTGGCCGGGGTTGCCCTGGGGAGTTTGATCTTGCTGATTATTGCCGCGCCCGGCAGCGCCAACCTTCTCCCCGCGGCCGCGGCCTCGCCCCTGGAGTTCGGCCGCGCCCTCTATCAACGCCACTGGTTCGCGGTGGAGGTCGTCTCCTTCCTCCTCTTGGTGGCCCTGGTGGGGGCCCTGTACCTGGGGCGGCGGGAAGCTGAAACCTTAATAGCTTCCCCCAAGGAGGAGCCGTGATCGTCCCTTACAGTCACGTGCTCATTCTCGCGGGGATTCTTTTTCTCCTGGGCGCGGTCTGCGCCCTGGCCCGGCGGAATCTGATCATGATCCTGATCGGCGTGGAGGTCATGCTAAACGCCGCAGGCCTGGCCCTGATCGGCGCTTCGCTCAAGTGGCAGCAGTTGGAAGGCCAGATTTTCGTAATCTTCATCATGGCTGTGGCCGCCGCGGAAGTGGCGGTGGGCCTGGCTTTGATCGTCTACTCCCAGCGCCGCACCGGCACCCTGGAGGCGGATCGCTACAATTTGCTGAAGGGCTGAAGTGAAGATCGTTATTCTCCTATTGCTGCTGTTTCCTTTATCCGGGGGCGTGGCCAACGCCCTCTTAGGGAGATACCTGCCCCGGCGGGCCGTGGAGGTGATCGCCTGCGCCGGGGTGGCGGGGTCCCTGGTCATGGCCGCAGTAGCCATTATCCTGCTGGGAGACCGGAGCCACGATTTTACTTATTGGGGCTGGTTTACCGCCGGAGAATTATCCGCCAGCTTCAACGTGCATTACGACCCCCTGGCCGCGGTCATGGCCCTGATGGTCGCGTTCGTCTCCAGTATCATTCACCTCTATTCCGTGGCCTTTATGCGGGCCGACGAAGACTACGTGCGCTTTTTCTGCTATCTGAATTTTTTCGTGTTTGCCATGCTGGTCATCACCGTGGCGGACAATCTGCTCTTCGTCTACCTGGGCTGGGAAGGGGTGGGGTTCTGCTCCTACGCCCTGATCGGCTTCTGGTACCGGGACCCGGCTAATGCCGACGCGGGGCGCAAGGCCTTTATCTGCACCCGCATCGGCGACGTGGCCTTTGGCGTGGCCCTGGCCCTGTTTTTTGTCCTGTTCCATAATTTTTCCCTGACCCAGATCAATGCTCAGGCATCTTCGCTTAGCAGCGGCATGGCCACTCTGCTGGGCCTCCTGCTGTTGTGGGCCGCGGTGGGCAAGTCCGCGCAACTGCCTCTCACCGTCTGGCTGCCGGACGCCATGGCCGGGCCCACCCCGGTCTCCGCTCTGATCCACGCGGCCACCATGGTCACCGCCGGAGTCTACCTGCTCATGCGGCTGTTTCCGGTCGTGTCGCTCTCGCCTACCGCCATGCTGGTCATCGCCGGGGTGGGGGCCGTGACCAGTCTTTATGCCGCGCTGGCGGCTCTGGCCCAATCGGACCTCAAAAAGATGCTGGCTTATTCCACCATCAGCCAGGTGGGCTACATGGTCCTGGCCGTGGGCGCGGGGGACATCGTGGGGGGAACGTTCCATCTGGTGTCCCACGCCTTTTTCAAGGCCCTTCTCTTTCTGGCCGCGGGCTTCGTGATCCAGGCCCTGGCCGAGGAGCACAATATCTTTCGCATGGGCAACCTGCGCCGTCTCATGCCCTCGGTCTACTGGCTCTTTCTGGCCGGCGCGGTTTCTTTGAGCGCGTTTCCACTCTTGGGCGGGTTTTTCAGCAAGGACCGCATCTTGCTCGCTACCTTCCTAAACCCCGGGATTTCTTACAAAATATTCTGGTTTTTGGGGGTGCTGGCTGCGCTGCTCACGCCCATTTACACCTTCCGGGCCTTTTTTGTCGGCTTTCCGGAGCGGCCTGACGGCCCCCAACCTGCAGCAGTGCGCCTGCCGCCCCGGTTCATGGCCGCGGTGCTATGGCCCCTGGCCATTCTGGCCTTGGGCGACGGCCTGCTTAATCTCCCCGGCGGCTTTGGCAAAAATTTTCTGGGAAACTATATGGCCCCGGTGCCCGGGGCCCGGCCCGATCTGGGCGCGTCCGTGGCTTTGGAGTGGCTCATGGGCGTGGGCACCGCGGTCTCGGTGATCGCCACCATCGTTCTGGCCTATTACCTTTATGGGCGTCGACCGGCTCGGGAGCCGGCCCGGGAGGGCTGGCACGAATTTCTCTTCTCCGGGCTCTACCTGGACCACCTCTACCGTCTGGTTTTTATCCGGCCTTATGAGGCCATATCGACGTTTCTCTGGCGGCAGGTGGATGAAAGGGTGGTGGACCGGGGTTATATCGGGCTCGCCAAAGGTTTTTTCTATCCCTATTGGGCTCTCTGCCGCTTCCTCTGGCGGGGAGTTGATGAAACGGTCTTGGATGACGGCGTGGTGAAAGGCGCCGGGCAATTGCTGCGCCTTTCCGGGGGCCTGGGGCGCTGGACTACGGGGCTACTGTCCACCTACCTGACCATGCTGCTCCTGGGGTTGGCCGTTTTCTTGGGCGCCCTGGCGGTGAACTGGTATCTCCTCTAACGGAGTTATGACCATGCTGCATTTTCCCATACTAACCGTAATCATTTTCGTCCCCATCCTCGGCAGCTTCCTGCCCCTGGCCCTGCACCGCCATCCCGCCGGGGCCCGCTGGTCCAGCCTGGCCGTGACCCTGGTGGAGATCATCCTGGTGGGTTCCTTATTTTTCCTGGGCCTCAAGCCCCAAGCCGGCCCCCAGGGCGCCTGGCTGCTGCTGGAAGAATACTCCTGGATTGCCGGGTTTGGGGCCAAGTACAGCCTGGGGCTCGACGGCATCAGCCTGGTTATGGTCCTGCTCACCGCGTTCATCAATATCTTCTGCGTCCTCATTTCCTGGGATGCCATTGAAGAAAAAGTGGGGTCTTTTTTCTTCTTCATCCTGTTTCTGGAAGGCGCTTTGATTGGCCTCTTTCTGGCCAATGACCTGCTGCTGTTTTATCTTTTTTGGGAAATCCAGCTCATCCCCATGTTCTTCCTGGTGGGCGTTTGGGGCCATAAAAACCGCATCCACGCGGCCATCAAGTTCATCCTGTACACGCTCACCGGCAGCCTGCTGATGCTCATCGCCCTGATCGCCATCCATATTCTGCACGGGCAGCAAACCGGGGTGTACACCTTCAATCTTTACCAGCTGATGCACACCCGCTACAGCTTTACCACCGAGGTCCTGCTCTTCCTGGCCTTTTTGCTGGCCTTCGGCATCAAGATTCCCCTCATTCCGGTGCATACCTGGCTGCCCGACACCCACACCGAGGCCCCCACGGCCGGGAGCGTGGATCTGGCCGGATTGCTATTGAAAACCGGGATTTACGGCCTGCTCCGGTTTGGCATCCCCCTGTTCCCCAACGCCGCCAAGTTCTTCGGCCCGCTGCTCCTGGCCCTGGGATTGGGGGGGCTCTTTTATGCCGCCTGGGTGGCCCTGACCCAAACCGATATCAAGCGGTTGGTGGCCTATTCCAGCATCTCCCACATGGGCCTGATGGTGGTGGGCATCGCCATCTGGAACCCCATTTCCTTGAGCGGTTCTCTCTTGCAAATGGTGAATCACGGCCTCTCCACTTCGGCCCTCTTCATCATGGTGGGCATGCTGGATGAGCGCCTCCACTCCCGGGATTTCGCCGCTTTAGGGGGGCTTTGGGGCAAGATGCCGGTTTTCAGCGCCTTTTTCCTGTTGTTCGCCCTGTCTTCTCTGGGCCTGCCGGGCCTCAATAACTTCGTGGGAGAAGTCCTCATCCTCATCGGCGCTTTTCAGTCCCAGCCGGTGATCGCCATCCTGGGATTCTGCGGCATCGTCTTCGGGGTGATTTATATCTTGCGCATGGTGCAGGACTCCCTCTTCGGCGAGCGCCGGGGCGAGCACGAACTTTGGGATATCAACGGCCGGGAAGCCCTGATCCTGGTGAGCCTGGCCCTGGCCGTCCTCTTCATCGGCCTGCACCCGACGCCGCTGCTTAATCTCCTGGAGCACCCGGTGCAGACCATGCTCCACCAGACGCAGCAGGTGGCGCTGCTGGGGATGTAGGACCTTATGCCTACCGATTGGCTGGCCCTTTCACCCTTGTTGTTCCTGGCCGCAGGCGGGTCGGTGGTCTTTGGCGCGGGCGCGTTTTGGCGGTCCCGGCCCCGGGAAGTGCTCTTTGCCCTGTCCCTGGTGACAGTGGCGGCCGCGGGCGCGGCCGTGGTTCTGGTGGAGCCCCGGGCGTCCAGTTTCGCCGGGGTGTTGGACCTGGGGAATTATGTCCGGTTTTTCAACTTTCTCTTCCTGGCCATTGCCGGGTTGACCCTGCTGTTCGTGCGCCACTATGCCCGGGAGCGGGGTTTTGCCGGGGATGAGTTCTACGGCCTGCTGCTCTTTGCCGCGTTGGGCCTGGCTTTGCTGGCCGGGGCAGGGCACTGGCTCATATTTTTTCTGGGTCTGGAACTGCTCTCCCTGGCCCTGTACGTGCTCATCGCCATCCGCAAAGGCGAAGCTGGGTCCAACGAAGCCGGGGTGAAGTATTTTATCATGGGCGCAGTGGCCAGCGCCTTTCTCACCTTTGGCATTGCTCTGCTCTATGCCGCGACCGGCTCCTTAGACATCGGCGGCAGTCTCGGGGCCAGGCTGCAGCCCGCAGAACTACCCTTATTTTTGGCGGCGCTGAGTCTTATTCTCGTCGGCCTAGGCTTTAAGATCTCCCTGGTCCCCTTTCATCTGTGGACCCCTGATGTCTATCAGGGAGCGCCCGCGCCGGTGACCGCGTTCTTGTCCGCGGGCTCCAAGGTGGCGCTCTTTGCGGCACTGCTGCGGTTTTCCCTGGCGCTGGGGGAGGCCGCCTGGAATTATGCCCTGCCCGCTATCTGGGGCCTGGCCGTGCTCACCATGGTGGTGGGTAATATCACGGCGCTGCGCCAAACCCAGGTGAAACGGTTGCTGGCCTATTCTTCGGTGGCGCAGATGGGTTATCTGCTCATGGCCCTGGTGGCCGTGAAGGAGGGGGGGGCGCCGGCCCTGATGTTTTATCTGGCGGTTTATGCGGTGATGGACCTGGGGGCCTTCGGCATTTTGGGCACCTTGTCCGGGGAAGCTGCAGACCTGGATGCCCTGGAGGATTATCAAGGTCTGGGTTATGCCCGGCCCTGGCGGGCCGCGGTGTTGGGCGTCTGCCTCATCTCTTTGGCCGGGCTGCCTCCCACTGCGGGGTTTATGGGCAAGCTGGTGCTTTTCAAAGTGGTGCTCCAGGCCCACTACCGGGTCCTGCCGGTGATTGGTATCCTGACGGTTATCATTTCCATGTTTTTTTATCTGAAGGTAGTGGTCTCTCTCTATATGCGGCCCCGGGGGGAAGGCCCGGCCGTCTCTAAGGGCGAGGCTTCCGGAGCCCTGGCCGGGGCGGTGATCCTGATCCTCCTTTTGTGGCTGGGTCTGTTGCCCGGGCAGGTGCTGACGCTGGTGGGCCGGATCGCGGGGTAGGGGTCAGGGGTCAGGAGCTAGTGTTGCGTCCCAAGAATGCCCGACATAACTTGCCCAGTCTTTCTCCCTCCCCCTTCGAGGGGGGAGGGTCGGGGTGGGGGTGGCGTCTTTTGGCTGATTACCGCCACTTAGCCAAAGTCGCCCCCTCACCCTCTAACCTCTCCCCCGAGGGGAGAGGGGAAATTATTGAGCATATTCATAGGAGATATTTTGTACCTTATTTCTGGGACACAATACTAGGGCCAGTAATCAGTAATCAGTAACCAGTGATCAGTTTAGTCAAATTCATTTACCGATCACTGATTACTGATTACTGATTACTGTCTCTACGGGGGAGGGGTGGTAAAAGGCCCTTGCCTCCAACCACCCCCACACCTTCATCATCTCAAGTCAAGAGTTTGACGATATCCCTTTCCTGCTGCCCCATAATCCGGATATTCTCGAGGATGGCCAGGAACAGGGGCGCAGCCTGGGGCTGGCAAAGTCCCTCAATCAGACGGGTTTCATGTTCCGTGGCAAAATTGCTGCACGCCTGGATCAGGTTCCGGGCTTCCGATTCCGTGTAGATTTTGAGAAACTCGTTGTCGGTTTTAAAGATATCCAACACGGAACGCAACAGTCCGGCTTGGGTATCAAACAGGTAATTGGTTTGGGCCACTGCCTTATCGGAAAACAGCACCCCGTCTTTGATTTTTTTTTGAATGGGGTCCGCCAGGGCGCCCATGCTCTGGGACATGATCTGGAGATGCTGGTAGATTCCAGATAGGCGCTGGAATTCCGCGGCCGCGGCCTGGGCCTTCTCCCCTTCCAGTTTCTTCAATGCAGCCTCAATTTCCTGGGCTGCGGTCCGGGACAAATTTTGCATTTCCTCCATGCTGCTGCGGCTATGCCGGTTAAATGCGTCTCGGGCTGCGCCGGTGCCGGCGACCAGTTTGGTGACCACCGGATCAAGGTCTGCCACGTGTTCCTTGAGGGCTAGCAGGGCGGACATAACGGGCCTCCCTTTATCTGGATTTAACCTTGAAGATAATCACTGTGCGCCTCTCTAGCAATCGGGGGATATGGCCACTCAATAAGGCAGTTGCCGATTGTGATTCCCCCGAGCATTTACTATAATCGGGACATGTCGCCATGGACTTCGCAAATAAAGGATTATACTTTCCTGGTCACCGGCAGCGCCGGCTTCATCGGTTATCACCTGTCCCGGGCCTTGCTGGCGGCAGGCGCCCGGGTGGTGGGGCTGGACAATTTTAACGACTATTATGCCCCGGCCTTGAAACGGGACCGGGACCGGGAATTAAGGGGATTTACCGGGTTCACATCGGTTGACGGGGATCTCATCGACCTGGCCGGGCTGGAGAAGCTGTTTGCCGCGCATCAGCCCCAAAAGGTCTGCAATCTGGCGGCCCAAGCCGGTGTGCGCTACTCCCTGATCAACCCTTTCTCCTACCAGAAAGCCAATCTGGAGGGGTTTCTCAATCTCCTGGAGGTGGCCAAACGCTCCGGGGTGGAGCGCTTCGTTTATGCCTCCAGCTCCAGTGTTTATGGGGGACTCACCGAACTGCCTTTCTCGGAGGAACAGCGGGTGGATACCCCCATCAGCCTCTATGCCGCGACGAAAAGGGCGGACGAGCTGATGGCCCACTCCTATACCCACCTCTTCGGCCTGCCCACCGTGGGTTTGCGCTATTTTACGGTCTATGGCCCCTGGGGGCGGCCGGACATGGCTATGTGGCTTTTCACCGCGGCCATGCTTCAGGGTAAGCCCATCAAGGTGTTTAACTTTGGCCAGATGCAGCGGGATTTCACTTACATCGACGACATCATCCTGGGTACCCTGGCCGCGCTCATGGTCCCCGGCCTGGCCCCCTACGAAATTTTTAATCTGGGCAATCACCGTTCCGAGGAGTTGACCCAGGTCATCGCCCTCCTGGAGCAGGAACTGGGGGTAGAGGCCCAAAAGGAATTACTGCCCATCCAGCCGGGGGATGTGCCGGCTACTTTTGCGGATATTCGCCGGGCCCAAGAAAAGCTGGGCTTCCAGCCTGCCACCCCTATCACCATCGGTATTCCCCGCTTCATTCAGTGGTATCGGGAGTACCACGGACTACCCTCCACCTCCGCACTCTAGTTCAGGATTTCCTCTTCGGGGCAAATTTTGTGGGTAGTACAATTTGATGGTCGTTAAGACCCCAAATTAAATCTGCTATTACCTCGTTAATCATATTATATTGGTAAATAAATATAGCAAGTATTGGTTAATATTGAAAATTTTACACAAAACTATTTACACTTTCTTTAGCGGGGTGGTAAAAGGATACTGCTTTATCATACTGGATTCCTGCCATTGACGACTTAACCCGAAGCACAAACTGGAGGCAATTTGGCTAACGCGGCCGGCCCTGCTTCCGACAAATGGTGGTATCCCTGGGTCCTCGGAGGATTCTTGCGTGAGTAAGAATCCTTTTGCATTTTTTTGGGCGGATTGGCGCGGCCGCCTCCCTTACCGGCGCTACCGGGAAGGCGAGGACCGCCCCCGGCGCCTGAGGGCCCTGTTTTTTTCCCTTCTGACCTTCGTTCTGGGGGGGGCCTATCTCCTCTGGGTGACCTGGCTGGTTTGCGCCAATCCGGGATGGCAGGATCTGTTGTTTCTGGCCGCGGAGACCCTATCTTTCCTCCTCCTGGCTATTCTGGCGAGCGATGCCTGGAATTTGCGCTTCCATCATCCCGGCGGCCTAAAGCCCACCGCGGCTTATGAGGTGGATATCTTTGTGCCCTGCTGTGGCGAGCCCCTGGAGGTGATCCGCACCACCCTCCGGGCGGCGGCCAGGATTTCTTACGACTCTTTTCAGATCTACGTCCTGGATGATGAAGGTTCGGAGCAGGTGGCGGACCTGGCTCAATCCCTGGGATGCCATTATCTCTCCCGTCCCCGGGCGGGGCTGTCCTTGGAGGATTCCAAAAGCGGCAATCTCAATTTCGGTTTGAGCCACAGCCGGGGGGAGTTGATCCTGGTCCTGGACGCCGACCAGGTGCCGGCTCCGGAGATCCTTAGCCGTCTGGCGGGTTTTTTCCGCCTGCCGCGTCTGGCTTATGTGCAGAGCAAGCAAGCCTTTTTTTTGCCGGAAGGCGATCCTTTCTACAACCGGGATGAGGTTTTTTATGATGCCGTCCAACCGGGCAACGACCAAGCCAATGCCGTACTTTCCTGCGGCTCCGGGGTGCTTTACCGCCGCCGGGCCCTGGTGGAAATGGGCGGGTTTGCCACCTGGAACATTCTGGAGGATGTCACCACCTCCTATGAATTGTTAAGCCGGGGCTGGAAGGGTATTTATTTCCCCCAGGCCCTGACCCAGGGCCTGGCGCCCTATGCCCTGGCCGGGATCTATCGCCAGCGTTTCCAGTGGAGCCTGGACACCATGCGGCTCTTCTTTTGGGACAATCCCCTCTGGAAATCCGGCCTCGACTGCAAGCAGCGCCGCCGTTTTTTGCTGGTCATGTTGAGCTATCTGGTGAGCGGGCTGGCCTTTCCCGTTTTTTGTCTATTCCCCCTTCTCGTTTATTGGCGGGGGACCCCCAGCCTGTTGGGGCAGGAGGCGGGTTACTGGGGGCTGCGGGGGGCATATCTGCTGGCCACCGTTCTGATGTTTCGCTACCTCTTTGCCGGCCTGCAGCCACTCAAGCAAATTAAGATCATGTGCGGCCTTTTTCCGGTCTACGGAGCCGCGGTTCTGGCGGCCCTGTTCTACCCTCCGGGCCGCAAGCCCCGGTACCGGGTCAATAACCGGCAACCTTTTACTCTTTCCGGGGCCTGGTGGCCTCTAATTCCGTATCTGGGCTTGATCGTCCTGCATCTCACGTTGCCTTTTCTCTCCCTGTGGCTGGGATGGGCCTCGCCCCGTCTGATTGCCGTCAATGCCGTGGTTTCCGCGGTGATTATTTGGGTGCTGCTGGATCTGGTGCTGGCCGCAGGGATCAAGCCCCATTGGCGCCCGGCCCGGGATCCGAGGCTGGTCTATGGCGGCTAAGATCCGTTGGCTGGCCTGGTTTCTGCCCCTGATTTTCCTGGGTTTGATCCTGTGGTTCGTCTGGCGCCAAGACCGGGATTTCTGGCGGTCCGCGGGCGATCTATATCAGCAAGCCCGGTCAGTGTCCGGCCAGGGAGAAATCCCCCGGGCCCTGGAACTGGCCCGGAAGGCCTGGACCCGGGCTCCGGACCAGGGCCAATACGGCGTTTTTTTTGGCTTCCTCTGTCTGGAATCCGGCCAACCCCAGGCGGGTCTGGAGGTCTTCCGCCAGGTTTGGGCCCGGGACCGCAGGGTTACCGGGGCCCTCAAAGGCCAGGCCCTGGCTCTGGAGTATTTGGGCGACCGAACCTCGGCCCTGAACCTGCTGGCGGCTTATCTCCAGGAACACCCCCAGGACCGGGAAATTTGCCAGTTTGCCGCGGAATTTGCCGCCCGCAGTGATGCCGACCGGGCGGTGGCCGTGGCTTATTACCAGCGCCTCTACCAGGACACCGGCGACCCCCAGGTGCGCCGCCGGTTACTGGACCTGCTGGTAGCCCTGGAAAGGTTTCAGGAGGCCATACCCCTCCAGGAAGAGGAAGCCGCGCAGTCCCCGGAGGACCGGGAGGCCCTGCACCGCCTGGCCCTGCTCCATTACTGGCTGCGGGATTACCAGGCGGCCACCCAGATCTATCAGCGCCTGTTGGAACGGGCTGCGGAGGATGCGGCCCTGCGCCGGGAAGCGGCCCAGGCCGCGGACGCGGCCGGGCAGGTGGACCAGGCCTTGAGCCAATACCTCTGGCTTTACGGGAAGCATCAAGGCCAAAAGGAGTACGCGGTGGCCCTGGCCCGCCTCTGGTCCCGGAAAGGCTGCCACGCCGAAGCCGCCGCGGTGTTGGGCCCCCAGATGCAGCATAACCCGGATATGGAGATGCGGCGCTGGTATGCCCTGGAATTACTGCTGACCCGGGATTTCACCCAATCTCTTAAGGCCTACGAGGCCGCCTGGCAGGCGGGCGACACCCATCAGGAAACCATCGTCAACCTGGCCCGGCTCTACGGGGGGAAACGTCATTTTGCCAAGGCCGCGGCCTTCTGGGATGAGGCCTCCCGGCGGCAGCTCCTCAAAGGGGACCTGGCCTGGGAAGCTGCCCTGACCTATTCTTATGCCCGGCGCTACGGCGACGCCCTGGAAACCTTGGGGCCCTTGCACCGCCGGGACCCCAAGAACCCCAAAATCCTCCTCTTTATGGGGCAGCTTAATTTCTATCAAGAGAACTGGGGCCGGGCGGCCCACTACTTCCAGGCCTATCTCCGGGAAAAGCCCGGAGACGCGGCGGTGCGGGGGCAACTGGCCGAGATTTTGTCCTTCCGCCCGGAGACCCAGGAGGAGGCCCTGGGGCAATACGCCGCGGTCCTGAAGAAAAATGACAATCCGGCGTTGCGCCTCAAGCGGGTCGCCCTCCTGCTCCAGAACCGCCGTTGGGAAGCCGCGGCCAAAGAGTTGCAAGCCTGTCCTCAGACGGAAGAGCCCGGACTCATCCGGGAGCAGGCCCGGCTCTCCCTGTGGATGGGGGACCTGGACGCCGCACTGGCGCATTATCAGCGCTTCCTGCAGAAAGAACCGGGGGACCGCGGGGCTTGTCTGGAGCAGGCCCGGGTCTTGATTTATCTGGGCCGGGCCCCGGAAGCCCTGGAAGTTCTCCGGGCCTTAAAGGTGGGACAGGCGGGCGTGCGCCTGGACCAGCCGGGGGACCGGATGCTGCTGACCGTCCAGATCGAGGCTGCGTTGGCGAATCGGGACTGGCCGGAAGCCCAGCGCTGGGCCCTGCGCCTGTTCTGCTCCCAATTTCCCCAGAAACACCGCCTGGCCCGGGACTGGCCGGAGGCCCGGCGCTGGCTGCAAGAAGGCCCGCCCCCCTCCCCCCTGGGCCTGGAAGAACGGGCCTGGGTGGCCCGGGCCCTCTGCCACCACCCGGACCTGGAGAAGAAGGGAGAGATCAGCCGGACCGCCTGCGACCTGGTGGTTCTCAACTTGCACAAGAACCGCTATCATCATCCCTCTCTTCTCATTCTTAACTATCTTTTACCTCGTTTGCTTCGCTATGAAGACCTCAATAAGCTGGTGCGCCGCATCCCCGGCATCCGGGCTGACAGCCCGGAATATATCGCGGCCCTGGCCTTTTTCGACGGCAACCTGGGGCGCCACGGCGGCAAACTGGATTATCTGGCCCATGTGCTCCGGGAATACCGGCGCCACCGTTGGCCGGATAGCCCCGGAGAACTTTTGGCCCTGGCGGAACTGGCCCGGGAACTGGGGGATAAGCGCACCGCAGGCCGTTATTATGAGCGGGCCTTGGCCCTCAGGCCCACGGATGCGCGTATCAAGGCCTTAAAACTGGATTGCCAGCTGGCCCGGAAGGATTGGGGCGAGGCCCTCAAGACCTTGCAGGCAAAAGGAAATGATCCGGCCGCGGCCCTGGAAATGGCCCGCCTCTATCTGTGGCGGGGGCAGCATGAAGGGGTCAAGGCCGCGGCGCAAAAAATTCCCCCAGGTCATCCGGATTACCCCCAGGGACAGCTGCTGGCGGCCCAGGCCTGCCGGTTGCAGCGCAGCCACGGCGAAGCCCTGAAGACCCTGGATCTGCTGGCTGGACGCGTTCCCCGGGAAGAGCTGCTGATGGAAAAGGCCCGCAATCTGGAGGGCCTGGGGGATAAAGGGGCCGCCGGCGTTTATGAGGAGATCATCCGCAGCCAGCCGGATTCCCAGGCGGCCAGGGTGGCCCAGGCCCGCCTGGCCCGGAGCCGGGGGAATTGGGCCGGGGCCTACCGGGCTTTTGCCCAAGCCTTGAAAAATTCCCCCCAGGACATTGAACTCTTAAACGAACTGGAGCACGTCCGCCAGCAGATGCGGCCCCAGGTGGCCTCCCGGAGTTTTCCCTATGCCCGGGGGGAGCGGCGGCCGGATGAAGGAGACCGCCCCTGGCAATTCTCCCGCTACGACCGGGAATATCTGGGCCGCTCCCTGGCTTCACTGATGCAGTTGCCCACGGAGGGGAAAATCCTGATCCTTCCGGAAGCTGTGGGCTTCACGGACAGCAACAAGCTCTATGGCGGCATTTTCCGCCTGGCCGCGGGTTTCTGGATCAACAAGGTTCTGCCCATGCAGCTGGCGGTGGAATACCGGGAATACAATCAGAATATTAAAAACCAAAGCTACTGGCAGGAAATGAATCAGCCCCAGAGGCTGGAAGAGCATCATGCCACCGCCTATTCAGCCAACCGCCTGCGCCGCGCCGAAATTTCCCTGGCCGCGGGACCCCTGGCGATCCAGGACCGCCTGCGCTTAACCGGGGAAATCATCATGAGGCGCTATTGGAAAAGGGTCGATGCCAATATCAAACATAGCTACGATGTCTATAATGCCCAGGCGCAGTTTGAAGAGACCAAGTTTTTCCCGGACATCGAAGATGGTCACAAGGATGCTCATAACCGTTTGTTCGGCTCCCTGGCCCTGGTGGCGCTTTTCGGCTCCCGCACCGAAGCCTCTCTGACCTACAGCCGCCGGGATATCTTTGACCAGGACCCGCATCTCTACCCCCGTCTTTACCAGGGAGAAGGGGTGATAAACCTGGAAAAGGCCCAGATCACCGGGGTGCATCAGGTGGATCTGGCGGCCAACCATCAGTTCCGCCCGGGGCTGGACTGGCGGGGCAGCGTGGGCGGGGCCTTCTTCTCTGATCAAAACCGCAGGCTCACGACTTACCAGGGACTGGCCTGGCAGCCCGTGAGACAGCCCCGCATGCAACTGGAAATAACGCCCCATATTTACCTGGCGAGCTACCGCTTCCAGCAGCAGGCTTACTTCAGCCCCGGCGAATACCTGGCCCTGGGCCTGGGGGTGGATTTCCACCGCCAGATTTTCCGCCTGCCCACTCTGATCCTCCAGGGCACGGCCC
>JAKAGH010000301.1 GCA_021817645.1 Deltaproteobacteria bacterium | reverse complement strand
CAACCCCTTCTTGGCCAGGTGCTTGGTAATGGCCGCGGTCAAGGTGGTCTTGCCATGGTCGATGTGCCCAATGGTGCCTACGTTCACATGCGGCTTCTTCCGCTCAAACTTCTTCTTGGCCATCTTTATTTCTCCGCCTCAAGTTGACCTGCAACCCGGCTCCGCCCCGGGACTGGGTGTAAAATCGGTGGCGCAGGCTTTCCAGCCTGCGCTCCTCTAGTTTATATCCGCACCCTTTCGGGTTGGGTGATTCCTCTATTTTCTGGGTTTGCCCGCCGGCCGCAGACCAAGGCCGCGGCCCGAAATTCCACCGATCCAGTAATCTGGAGCCCACGACCGGGATCGAACCGGTGAACCTCATCCTTACCAAGGATGTGCTCTACCAACTGAGCTACGTGGGCTCTTTGCTGGAGCGGGAAACGGGACTCGAACCCGCAACCCTCAGCTTGGAAGGCTGATGCTCTAGCCATTGAGCTATTCCCGCCGTTTCCCGCCATGCTGCAAAAAAATGGTGGAGAGGGGAGGATTCGAACCTCCGAAGGCTGCGCCAACGGGTTTACAGCCCGTCCCCTTTGGCCGCTCGGGAACCTCTCCGGATTAAAGACAAAAACCCCGCTGGAGCTGGCGATGGGACTCGAACCCGCAACCTGCTGATTACAAATCAGCCGCTCTACCATTGAGCTACGCCAGCCTCGGCACGCCCTTTTTCTAGGCCGTAAATGACCAAATTTTAACTTTATAAATTTATTAGACCTTGAAACCCTTGTCAATGTTTTTTCAAAAAATTCTGAAATTGATTTGCAGGAACTCCAGAGGGTCAAATGGCTTTGGAGAGACCAGGGAATTAGGAAAAATTAACCTTTTTATAATAACATGGAATTATAGCTTCCGCAAGAACCTTTTGCTTGCCGCTCCGGCGAAGATGGCGTTCTCCCGGACAGTGGCGCCGGGGGCCCGGCCTTTGCTTTCAATTTGACAGAACCCCGGCTTACTGGCATATTCGTCAGCAAAGGAGACCCTGATGGACCCTGCCCTGTCCCGTCTTTTGCGGCAATTGCCGGCCGTGGACGAACTGTTGCGGCACCCCCGCCTGGCTGCCGCCCTGTCTGCCTTGCCCCGGTCCCTGGCCGTGGCGGTGATTCGGGACCGTCTGGGAGTGCAACGGCAGCGCTTTAGCACCGCCCCCACCGGGACGCTGCCCCCTGAGCTCGATCTGGACGCCTTCCTGGCCGAAATGGCCCAAGCCCTGGAAGCCGCGGCCCAGCCGTCCCTGCGCCGGGTGATCAACGCCACCGGGGTGATTATTCACACCAATCTGGGGCGCTCGCCCCTGGCCGGTCTGGCCCTGGAGCAGATCCTGGAAGTGGCCGCCCATTACAGCAATCTGGAATACGACCTGGTCCGGGGGGAACGGGGCTCCCGCCACGACCACCTGGAAGGACTGCTTAAAGAACTCACCGGCTGCGAAGCCGCCCTGGTGGTGAACAACAATGCCGGCGCGGTGTTGTTGGCTCTGAACTCCCTGGCCCAGGGCCGGGAGGTGATCATCTCCCGGGGGCAATTAATAGAGATCGGCGGCTCCTTCCGCATGCCGGAGATCATGGCTGTGAGCGGCGCCCTGATGAAGGAAGTGGGCACCACCAACAAGACCCACCTCCGGGATTACGAAAACGCCATTACCTCCGAAACCGCGGCCCTTCTCAAGGTCCATCCCAGCAATTTCCGCGTCGTCGGCTTCACCCGGGAAGTAGCCTCACCGGAGCTGGTGGCTCTGGCCCGGCGTTATGGCCTCCTGGCCCTGGAAGACCTGGGCAGCGGGTGCCTCCTGGATCTCAGCCGCTATGGCCTGGAAAGAGAGCCTACGGTGCAGGAGAGCCTGGCTACGGGCCTGGATCTAGTGCTCTTTAGCGGCGACAAGCTCCTGGGCGGCCCCCAGGCCGGGTTGGCCCTGGGCTCCGGGGAGGCGGTGGCCAGGTTGCGCCAGAACCCCCTGACCCGGGCCTTGCGTCCGGATAAAATGACTCTGGCCGGCCTGGAGGCAACATTGCGTCTCTACCTGGAAGAGCCCCAGGCGGTGGCCGCCGTCCCCACCCTGCGCATGCTGTCCCGGCCCCTGGCTGACCTGGAGCGGCAGGCCCGCTCCCTGACCCGGGTCATGAAACGCCGTTGGGGGGCAAAAGTCAGAGTGGCGGTGCGCCCCAGCGAGGCCCGGGTAGGGGGCGGCTCCCTGCCCGGCGCGGTACTCCCCAGCCGGGCCCTGGCCCTGGAACTCCCCCCCCTGGCCCCCCATGAATTGGAAGCCCGTTTGCGGCAAACCCATCCCCCCATTATCGCCCGCCTGGAACATGGAGCTTTGCTCCTGGATCTGCGCACCATCCAACCGGAGGAACATGCGGCTCTGTTGACGGCATTGGCGGAGGTGCTGGAGACCTTGCCCGCCGCGACCGGCCTCTCCGGTTAACTCCTGCCAGGTCATCAACTAAAGACAATTTGTCCGTAGGGGCGCACACGCGGGTGCGCGTGCGCTCCTGCAATTCCGTGTCGTTTGATTGGGACTGGGTATCACTTGTCATTCTGAGGGAGCGGCGCGACCGAAGCATCCCGGAGACGCTAACAAAATACGAGAGTCGCAACACAGACGCGCTACGTTCAGAATGACAGAAAAAGGGACTTTCCCAGAGGTCTCAGGTTCGGAAAGATTGCGTCAGGGAGGAAGCCGCGGGCGGGCGGCTGTAAGCTGAAAGAGGAATCGCTGACAATTAATGATGGGGGTGGGGAGGACTCCTCCCCCCTCCCCCCCAAACTTAACTCCCATAAGGGGGTTTCCCCCAATTCCTGGTGTCCCTGGGGGAGCTAGGTCAACCCAGTAACGAGGGGAAAAAAACCCTTATCCTACAAAGCGCTGGCAGTGCCGGCTCAGGGCTCCGTTCAGGGAACGGCCGGAGATTGGGAAACGCTAGAGAACCTAATCTATCGCCTTTCCCCTCTCTGGCGACACCGGCAATCAGGCCTGAGCCTGCCAGGACAGGTCATGCAGGTGACCAGGGTTCGCCGCCAAGGCATCTGGCCACCCATTCCCATATCCCTGTTTGCCAGGCCGTTGCCCAAGAAACGGGCAGCTTCTGTGGGCCTCTTACTTCACTAAATCTTTCAGCTGCTTACCGGGTTTAAATTTTACCACCTTGGTGGCGGGAATTTTAATCGGTTTACCGGTTTGCGGGTTCCGGCCTTCCCGGGCCTTCCGTTGAGAGACCACGAAGGTGCCGAATCCCGCCAGGGCCAAACGGCCCGTCTTCTTCAAGGTATTAGAAACAGTGCGAATTAAAGAATTAATGGCCTTTTCCGCGTCAACCTTCCTCAATTGGGCCTCACCCGCCACTTGCGCAATCAGTTCTGCTTTAGTCATGCTTTGGTCTCCATTTCTCCTGGTTTGCGGTTAATTACTTATCCCGTTCCACCCAATCATGACCAACTTCTTCAGCAAATGGTATCCCTTTGGCCCATCCCCCCTTTTCCCTGTATTTTATTCAATGGCAATGGGTTCCCCAAAATACCCCCGCTTTGCCAGTATCCCGCGAGTTGGCGGTTCTTTGATAGCACAAATTCCCTGGCCATGACAATAAAAAATTAACGAATTGTTTGCTTTGTCTCTGCAAATCCCTGGGCAGGAGAAGAACAGCAGCCAAGAACAATTGGATTATGTTGAAATTATCGGTAATTAACTACTGGAGCCGACTTCCCCGCGCCCAAGAAAAAAATATCGGCCCCCAAGGCTCCTGGTCTGCCGCTCCGGCAGTCCGGCTAGCGGGTCACTCGCCGCAGCAAGCCCAGGGCCACCACTCCGAAGCCCAAATGCGGCAAGG
>JAKAGH010000300.1 GCA_021817645.1 Deltaproteobacteria bacterium | reverse complement strand
GGTAAGCGGTCTGGGGGTAGCCCTGGCTATTCCCCTGGCCGCGCTGGCCATCTTTGCCAAAGCCCCTTCTCTTTATATTCCGGGCCTAGCGGGGACGGCCTTCCTCCTCTTTTTAAATCCCGGAGTGATCACTGCGGTGGTGGTGAGTGTGGCCGGGCCCCGGCGCCGGGCCCAGGCCGTGGCCCTGAATATCGTGGTTATCCATCTGGTGGGGGACGTGCCCTCCCCTTTCCTCATCGGCTGGCTCGCCGACCTCTGGAATCTGCAATGGGGGGTGTCTCTGACGCTGGTGGCTCTCCTGGCCGGAACCTTCTTCATTTTCAGCGCCATGCCTTATTTATCCCGTGATCTAAAGGCCGCGGGGGAACTTAGAGAGTAGTCTTGGGGGCTGTCTTAACTGTGGCGAATGGCACGGCTGACCTCAGACTAGTTACAGAAAGGCAATTTTGCCGTTGACTAATTCAAAGGGAATTGCTATAAAGAATTTTCACATGACGCGGGGTGGAGCAGCCTGGAAGCTCGTCGGGCTCATAACCCGAAGGTCGTAGGTTCAAATCCTACCCCCGCTACCAAGTAATTCTCAGGGGCCGGAGATTTTCGGCCCCTTTCTTTTTGCCTAAATAAAAGGGGGGAGCTTTAGGGGCAGCCCGTAAACCTTAACTCTCTTTCTCAGTCAGCTCCTTGATGATGCCCCGAATTGCGCCTTCCCGGGCTTCGATACTCTCCGTCAGCCGGAACTGCACCAGGGCCCGGGCCAGGTTATGTTCCGGGCTCCGGACCTTGAAATAGACATTTCCTTCCAGATAGTCGGTAAAGAAGCGCAGCCCCAGTTCGAAAGGCAGGAGGCGGATGGCGGCAAAGAGATAGTCATAGTCGCCGGGGGTAAGGAAGTCCCGGGCCTGAGAGAGATAGCCCCGGAGCAGGGCCCGGCAGATGTCGGGTTCGAAGCGCACCGCCTGCCAATCTGCAGTTTCTTCGCCCAGGGGGTTGCAGCCGGAGCGGAGGCAATCCCCGAGATCATAATGCACCAGGCCGGGCTTGACGGTGTCCAGGTCCACCAGGGCCACGGCCCGGCCGCTGGCCGCGTCCAGCAGGACGTTGTTGACCTTGGGATCGCCGTGAATGGTGCGAAGGGGCAGCTGCCCCGCAGCTTTGGCCTCTTCCAGGACCCCGGCCCCGGCCCGGCGCTCTTGCACGAACCGGCGGCAAAACTCAGCTTCCGGGGACTTCTTCCCGGGTTTTTGGGCGTTGACGCCGTCATAGTGGCGCAGATACCCGGGCATCAGGTGAAAGCCGGGCAGGGTGTCCGCCAGGCTTGCCGGGGGCAGAGCGCTGAGTAGATGGTGAAACCGGCCCAGGGCATAGCCCACCTCGCCCGCGTGCTTCAGGTCCCTGATGGTGTCCTGAGCTTGGGCGTCTGCAATAAAACTGAGAGCCCGCCAGAAGGACCCCGCGGTATCGAGCCAGTGGTCCTGGCCGCTCCGGGTCAGGAGCACCTCAGGCACTTCCCAGCGGCGGCCCGGCGGGAGAGTCTCTCTTTGTAAACGTCCGCGCATATGCGCCGTGAAGACGCGCAGATTCTGCATGATGAGTTCCGGGCGGGGGAAGACCCGGGTATTGAGGCGCTGGAGAATGAAGTTTTTGTTCAGCCCCCCCTCCAGCGTCACCAGGAAGGTGTCATGGACGTTGCCCTGGCCGTATGCCCGGACGTCCAGGATCTGGCCCTGGGGGGTGAATTGCTGGGCGGCGGTTAGACGATGTGCCAAAGTTTGGTCTCTCAAAAATGTGGCCGCAGGCTCAGCATGCCGCAGACACCTGGCCTGCCCTTTTTTGGCGGGGCGGGCCTCCGCGCCCGCCGGGTGTTAGGTTTGTGCTTGGCAGGGCACGAGGGTTGCTTCCACCCCGTGGTCCTTCAGCCATTCCTGGATGATTTTGATGAAGGCTTGTTCATGGAAGCGAAACCAGTCGTCCTGCACTGACGGATAGTTGAGCAGTACGTCCTTGAAACGGCGAAATGGATGATCCTTCCTAAGGGCCCGGTCTAATTCCCCTTGGATTTTGCTCTCCGGTAAGGTCTCCACGAAATCGTTCATAATGTCAAAGCCCACCCAAGATTCCACCGGCTCAATCAGCAGATAGCGATCCGGCTCAGCCTCCAGCCGCTCTGCATCTTCTTCGTACATCTCCTCAGAGAAAACGGTTAACACCTCTCCGGTCTGGCGGTCGAAAAAATGCTGCATCTCTGGAAATTGATCTTCAAAGGCCATGATGAGTTCGTCGGCGCGAATGGTCCAAGGGGTCATGTGTGCCTCTTTGGGGGAAATGCTTGATTGTCATCTTTCCGCCATGAGAATCCTGGGCAATTAACGTCGAAGCCGCCAGTAGAAAGGACGCCGCCGCTGGTGTGAGACCGCCAAAATGCGAATCTCGACACCCTTAACGGAGTAAAAAAGTGAATATGGGAATTTTCGGAGTGGTTTTCGCCGTACTCGGCCTCGGATAAGAGGCGCGATTTCAGGATAGGACTTGATTAACTCAAAGGCTTGCTCTAAATCGTCCAGGAATATCTCGCCAAGTCCCGGTGATTCCAAATCCAAGAACGCTGCCGCCTCGTTGATCTCGGCTTCCGCCTCAGGATGGAACCACACAGAAAAGTTCACCGCAATCGCGACCTCGCATCCTTCAGCACTTCATTTTGCGGACGCAAAGACACCTTGCCTGCATCAATCTCCTCATCTCGACGCACGGCTTCATCAACCCACAGACGCTCGATCTCGGCTGCCGACAGGTCTTCGAGACTCGCCAAAAGGGCGCGGGCCAGTTTCGCCCGGGCTTCAGGTGCCAGCTTCATTGCCTCTTCTTTTAGATCATCCAAACTCATAATATCCTCCAATTGAGGAGTTTCTTCATCTGAAAGTTTTTTTAATTATAATAAGTTTTAGCGTTTTCAAAATCTATTTCCTAATTTATTTCTTATCAGGAAACGGAAAAAATAGCGCAGGCAAGGTTTGCCCTGCTTTACTGCTTCTTCCCTTGCAGCCGCCGGGCCACCTGGGCTTCCAGGTCTTGGGTGAGGACTTGCAGGTTGCGGCTTTCCGGCACGGGGCCGGAATCGCCCCAGCCTTTCTGCAGGGCCTCTTGTTTCTTGCCCCGGAATTCCTCCACGCTGGCGGCCAGTTCTTTCCAGAGCAGCAGCTTCTGAAGGATGTGGCGTTCGGGTGCGGAAAAATCATTTTCCAGATCGAAGGATTCGCCTTTTTGGGTGGTGTAGATCATGGGCTCGACTTCCGGCTTAAAAAAAGGGCCTCACGCCAAGACGCTAAGGCGCAAAGCAAGACGCTAATCAAATATAAAATGGCAAGAAGAATCGGTGGGCCGTGCCCACCCTACATTTCTGCGGCGGAGGCGACGCCCGCCCTACGATTGAGGTTTGGCCCCAGCCTTTATTCCACCTTCAGGTGAAAAAGATGTAAGAAGCGATGGAAGATGGGGGCGATGAGGATGCCCATGGAAATAATCACGATCAACCCACAATAAAGGGCGTAGACGCCGGCGAACAATTTCCCCCCATCCGTGTGCAATTCGCCCACGGGACCCATCCCTCCCAAGAGCATGGCGGCATTCACAAAAGAGTCAATCCAGGACATGTTCTCAAAAATCCGGTAACCAAAGATGCCGATTCCCAGGGAGAACGCGGCCAGACCCAGGGAAATCAGGCCAAATTTAAACATCCGCCAATAGAATAAGTGACGCGGCAGCAGCGGTTCCCGGTGATGTTCAAACATGTCCCACCTCCAGTGTGCTGTCGGATCGCCTTATTCGGCCCTGAGATCCCGGAGCAGCAGCAGGTCATCTACGGTCAAAGCGCAGGAGAAGC
>JAKAGH010000299.1 GCA_021817645.1 Deltaproteobacteria bacterium | reverse complement strand
CCTCCGGCAGCCGCGAGTCCCAATTTGTCCTTCCTGGCAGTTTGAGGCCGGAGTTTGGCCCACAAGGGCGCCAGGATATTGATGTAATCGTCGGTCCAAAATGCGACCTCAGGCAAGCCGTCATCTTTGCCCAGGGCCACCCAATTCCGTGCCAACAAAGGCTGTAAGCGCTCCGGGTGGCGGGCCAGGACCAGACACTGGGGGGAGACTTCCATGGGACCGACCTTGGCCTGTTCGCGGATATTCATGACCCCGGCAAGGTTACACTGCGCGGCTATGGCTTTCAACACCGGGCGCAGATCGTAGTAACGGTTGGAGATGTGAAAGAGAATGATGCCGTCTGGCGCCAGGCGGCTGAGATAGACCTGCATGGCCTCCAGGGTGAGCAGGTGGGTGGGAATACCATCGCCGCTAAAGGCGTCGATGGTGATGAGATCAAAAGCCACGTCCCTATCTGCCTTATTCATGGCGAGACGGCCGTCACCCGGCACCACGGACGTCCGGGCCTGGGAATCGTCCAGGTAGGTAAACCAGGAACGGGCAATCTTTTCGTTATCCGGATCGATCTCAAAATAGGTGAGCGTATCATTGGCCCGGGCATAGGCCGACATCACCCCGGCGCCCAGACCGATTACCGCCAGGCGCCGGGGGGAAGGCGTGGTCGCATAAGCATCGCCCACGCCCCCACTCCGGCAGTAATACGAAATAGGCAGATGCCGCTGCTCCTGGGTAAGGAATTGGGCCCCGTGGATGGTTTTGCCATGCACCAGCTTGCGTATGCCGACGGGGTTAGATGCGGAGAGGGGTTGCTCCAAGACGCGGTAGATCCCATAGAAATTGCGGTGCCGAAATTTGCAGGAATGCTGGGAACTCTGAATTTGGCCAACCACCAAGAGACCGAGAAGTCCAAGGATAACTCCGGTAGCCACAGCCCGTGCTTTTTGGAGGAAGGGGGACCAATTGCCAAAGGAAGACAGAAACGAAGGGCCGCGGCACCACCAAAAGACCAGGCCCAGAGCCACCAGGAGGATGGGATACTCGTAGAGTCCCGGGAATATCCTGGGGGCCACCAGGCTTACTGCGGCTCCCCCCAGAAATCCCCCGACTGCCATGGTTAAATAGTAATTGGTGAGAAAACGCACCGGCGGCCGTCGCTCGTAAAGTTCGCCGTGGGCTACCAGACAAACCGCCAGAATCAGGAGCAAGGGGGCACCCCAGATTCCCCAAGCAAAGGGGACAAAATCCAGTATCAGTCCCAGGATCACTACCTCCGGCCACACGGCGCCTAGGAGCCTGGGGACGCCGCCGTTACTCCGGAAAGTGATGACAAAGCTGCCCAGGTAGAGGGCCAGGGGGAAAACCCAGACCATGGGGAAGGACCCCACTTCGAGGGCGATAAAATTAGTGACGCTGAGGAGAAACGCCGAGGGCAAAGCGCTGAGGATGAGCCACCGGGCGTATTCTTTGGCGGTAGGTCCGGTTTCGGATTGAAGTTCCGGTCCCTTCTCTTTCATGGTGACGGTTGGTCCCTGGTCGGGTCGCAGGGTGAACCAGGCGGCCACCACCAGGGCGGCATAAATTAGATAACCGCAGGTCCAGGCCAAACTTTGAGCCCGGACGCCTAGAAGGGGCTCCGCTAGAAAGGCGTATCCGAAGAGGGCCAGGAGGGACCCGGCGTTAGACGCCGCATAGAGGGGGTAGGGATTGTGCCGTTGACCTGCGGGGGAATGAGCCAGCCATGATTGCGCCACCACCGCAGTGGTGGCCAGAACCGCGAAAGGCAGGGCAAAGTTAACCGTAAGGACTGCCAGCAGGGTGACAAGGGGCGTATCCGGGGCAGGAGTGGTGGTGGCCCCCAAAGGCAGGTTAACCAGGGGCAGCAGCAGGATGAGCAGGTGCCATCGTCCTAACTTGGGGGCGCACAGGTGCGCATAAAGATAGCCGATAAGTAGCATGGCTTGAAAGAACATCAGGCAGGTTAGCCACACATGGGCCGCGCCCCCGAAGAACGGCACCAAGATCCGGCCCACCAGGGGTTCCATGCCGAACAGGAGGATCGCCCCCAGAAATACCAGGCCCGTAAGCATAGGCATGACAAAAGCGGCGCCAGTCACCCCATCAATAGTGTGGTTGGTTTGCATTAACTTTTTGCCTCTAAGGTGAGGGATAGGTCGTTACTTAAATCGCATCTGCAGGTTAAACTCGTTGCTGAATTAGTTATCGGAGATTATGATTTGCAACCTTAAAATTCCCGTTTACAAGAACACAACCCGCTCTTGAGGCCTGGCCGAAGCCAGCAGGGCTTGGCGGGCAATGGCGTTACCAAGTCAAACTCGGGGGTGCTCCCCTACGGCCCCTACATCTCACTCGCCTCAAGGTTTTTCTATGGCGGGTATTACCCGCCATCCTCCGCATACAGGCGCACTTACCCGGTTTCAATGTGAAACAAATCAAAATAATTAATTAAATTAAATAGATAATCGCAAATTGCCCCAGTATTGCTGCCACCAATACTTTTCCGCTCATTTCAGATTGAAACAAAAGTAACTCCAGGAACTTGCCCTCTGGCATATCTATCTGATTTGCCAGCTAATTTCCTTCTGGTCCGGACCCTGCATATCTTGATGGCAGCTACGAGGTCATGATGAATAAACGGGTAGTCGTTGCGGTGGATTTGCAGGAGCCTAGACCTTGGGCGGTGCAGTATGCCCTGGGTCTGGCCGGGCGCCTCCAAACTCCTCTCACGGTGCTGGCCGTGGCCACGGATATCGGCCCCGGCGCACCCGTGCGCGATGAGCTGGCCGGGGGTGATATCGACGCCGGCCAGAGGCAGTGGCTGGACCGGACCATGGCCCAGGGCCGGGAAGCGGGAGTCAACCTGGAGCTTTTTCTGGCCGCCGGGCCGTTTCCCCAGGCCATCCTCGAATTCGTGGGCTCCCGGGCCGATATCCAGTTCCTGGTCATCGGCGTGGGGGCTGCAAGCCAGCCGGCGGGTCTGGCGTTGAGCAGGCTGCACCAGATATTTACCGGGGAAATCCTGCTGGTGCGAGAACAGGGCAGAATCACCAACCTGTCGGAGATGCCCATCAAAACCAAAGGGAGGGAATCTTAGGGATGTGGAACCTATATCTGCCGATTGCCGGTAATAGCATCAATATCTTGCTTCTCTTCGGCCTGGGAGGGCTCGTCGGCTTTCTCTCCGGCCTTTTCGGGGTGGGTGGCGGCTTCTTGATGACGCCGCTGCTGTTGATGGTGGGCATCCCCTCCACGGTGGCCGCGGCCAGCGACTCCAACCAGATCGTGGCCGCGTCCACGTCCGGCACCTATGCCCACTGGCGCATGGGCAACGTGGACTTCAAGATGGGGTTTTTGCTCCTCATCGGCGGCGTACTCGGGGGGACCGTGGGGGTCCAGATCATTAAGATCCTGCGGGCCATGGGCAACGCCGATTTCGTCATCAAGATGACCTATGTGCTTATGCTGGGCATCGTCGGCTTTTATATGTTCTTGGAAAGCCTGCAGGCCCTCCGGAAGAAAGGGGTCGTCGCGGCCAAGCGGGTGGAGCCGGGCAAGCCTTCCGTCTATGTGCGGCTGATCCAGGCCCTGCCCTGGCAGATGCGTTTTGAGAAATCCGGAGGCACCTTCTCCGTGTTGCTGCCCCTGATCCTGGGCGTCATGGTGGGCATCCTGGCGGCCATCATGGGGGTGGGCGGCGGCTTCATCATGGTGCCGGTCATGGTCTATATGCTGCGCATGCCCATGCACGTGGTGGTGGGCACCAGCCTCTTCCAGATACTTTTTACCTGCATCAACGTCACGGTCATGCAGTCCATCACCAACCACAACGTGGACCTGGTGCTGGCCGTGATTCTCCTGATA
>JAKAGH010000298.1 GCA_021817645.1 Deltaproteobacteria bacterium | reverse complement strand
AAATCGTGGACGCAGTGGCGGCCGCGGCCCGGAAAATGAAAAATCAGCCGGAGAAAACCGCAGCCGAGGATAGCGCTCCATGATAGACGTATTCCTGCCCCGCACTCTTTGTGAACTCTGGCGCCATTGGCAAACCGAACCCGGGGCCTCAGTCTACGCGGGGGGCACGGACCTCCTGGTGCAAATGCGCAGTGCGGCCGTCAATCCTCCTTCCCTGATCTGTCTCGAACGGATTGAAGACCTGCGCGGGATTGGAGAAGAAGGGGATTTTATCCGCATCGGCGCCGGCGTCACGCATGCGCAGCTCCTGGAGAGCGCTCTCGTGCGGCAGCATCTGCCCGTGCTGGTGCAAGCCCTGGAGGTGCTGGGCTCCCCGCCCATCCGCAACATGGGCACTATCGGCGGCAACATCTGCACCGCCTCCCCCGCGGGCGATACCCTCCCGCCCCTCTACGCCCTGGACGCGGAAGTCGAACTGCGCCGGCAAGAAGGCGGCAGACGCATGGCTCTGAAAGATTTTATCGTCGGCCCGGGCCAAACCCGCATTGACCAGGGCGAGGTGCTGGCTGAGGTTTGGGTGCCGAAGGCTGATGCCTACACCCTCCAACACTACGAGAAAGTGGGACAACGCCGCGCCTTGGCCATCTCCATCGCCAGCCTGGCTGCGCTCGTTTGCTTTTCATCTGCCGGGTTGGTGGAGAAGGTGCGCCTGGCCTGGGGGAGTGTGGGGCCGACCATAGTCACCTGCCTTGCAGCCGAACAGGCCCTGGTCGGAGAAAAGCTGACTCTGACAAGACTCCAGCAAGCCGCAGCCCTGGTGCGCCAAACCGTCGCCCCCATCAGTGATGTCCGGGCCGATGCCGCTTACCGCCGCACTCTTGCGGGCAACCTGTTACTGCGGCTCCTGGACCTGTCCCGGTGAGCTGATAATAATAACTATTAACCCATGAGCATATTCCCCAGCATTGCCGATTTGCTGGCCCGGGGCGAGAGCCTGACTCTGGCCACCATCGTCAGCCGCCAGGGGTCGGCCCCCCGGGCCGTGGGCTCGCGCCTGGTGATCCGCCAGGACGGCGCGCTCGTCGGCACCATCGGCGGCGGCATCCTGGAGGCCCGGGTGCAGGAACTAGCCCCGGAAGTCTGCGGCCACGGCCGGGCAGTGCTCAAAAAGTATACGCTCACTGCGGGAGATGCCAGCCGGATGGGCATGGTCTGCGGCGGCGTGGTCCAGGTCCTGGTGCAATTCCTGGACGCGGCCCGGCCGGACCATGTGGAGCTTTACCGGGAAATTGCGGCCGTCCTCGCCGCCAGGGAAAAGGCCTGCCTGATTACCGCATTGCCCTCCAGCCTGGATACCCCGGAGTCCGTCGGCCAGTGTCTGCTTAAAGACGGCGGCGTGATCGCGGGCAGCCTGGACCTGCCTCCCGTTTCCGCCCTGTCGCTCCGGACTGGCGTCAACCAGCCGCAGCTACACACTTATGGGGGCAGGCAATATCTGCTGGAACCCCTCGGCCGCGCCGGCACCGTCTATATCTTCGGGGCCGGTCACGTCTCCAGGCAACTGGCGCCCCTGGCCGGGCTGGTGGGCTTTCGCACCGTGGTCCTGGACGACCGGCAGGAGTTCGCCAACCGGGAGCGGTTCCCCCACGCAACTGAGATCATTGTCCTTAACTCGTTTCAATCAGCCTTGGAGGGACTCGAAATCGATGGGGACAGCTACCTGGTGCTGGTCACCCGGGGCCACGCCCACGACCAAACGGTGCTGCGCCAGGCCCTCTCGACCCGGGCCGGTTACATCGGCATGATCGGCAGCCGTCGCAAGCGGGAGGCCATCTATGCGGCCCTGGGCCAGGAAGGTTTTGGCCCGGGCGATTTCGACCGGGTCCACTCGCCCATCGGCCTCGACATCGCCGCCGAAACCCCGGAAGAGATTGCGGTAAGCATCGTGGCCGAACTCATCCGGGCCCGGGCCGCGCAGAAAAACCGATGAACCACCCCGGCCACATTGCGGCCGTGATCCTGGCCGCGGGTTATTCCTCCCGCCTGGGGGCCTGGAAACCGCTGCAGCCCTTGGGGCCATCGACCTTCATCGAGGAAGCGGTCCGGCGCTTGCGCACGGCCGGAATCGAAGATATCCGGGTGGTTACCGGCCACCGGGCCGCGGAAATCGAGCCGGTTCTGCAAAAGCTGGGCGTCAGGGTCGTCTTTAATCCTGATTACGACCAAGGCATGTTCGCGTCCGTGCGCGCAGGCGTGCTCAGCCTGGAGCCGGAGATCGCCGCTTTTTTCCTGCTGCCGGTGGACCTGCCGCTGGTGAAGCCGCGTACCATCAGGGCTTTGCTGGAGGCCCGGCGCCGGCAGAGCGCCAGTATTACTTATCCCTGTTTCCAGGGACGCCGGGGGCATCCGCCCCTCATTGCCACCGCCGCGGTCCGGAACCTGCCCCGGGACTGCGACGGAGGCCTGCGGGCCTTCCTGGCTCGTCATGACGCCGCGGCCCTGAACCTGGAGGTCCCGGATGAGGCCGTGCTCCTGGACTGCGATACGCCTGGGGACTATCGCCGCCTCCTGGCCTACGGCTTGCGGGAGGACTGCCCCACCCGCGGGGAATGCGAGGCCGTCTGGGACCGGCACAGCCTGCCCGAGCCCCGGCGCAGCCACTGCCGCCAGGTGGGCGAGCTCGCGGGCAGACTGGCCCTGCATTTGCGCGGCGCCGGCCTGGAGCTGAATACCGCTCTCGTCGTCGCCGCGGGTTATCTGCATGACCTGGCCAAGGGGCAGCGCGATCACGCCCGGGCCGGCGCCAGGATTTTGCAGGACCTGGGCTATGGTGATGTGGCCCGGGTGGTGGCCTTCCACGTGGATATCGGCCCCCTGGCCCAGACCGTGGATGAGTCACAGCTGGTTTACCTGGCCGACAAATTAGTGGCCCGGGACCGCCTGGTGGCCCTGGAGGAACGCTTCCGGCCGGCTCGCGAAAAATTTGCCGCTCAACCGGAGATCCTGGCCGCCGTCGCCCAAAGACTGCAGCACGCCCGCATCATTAAACAGCGTTTGGAAGACCTTCTGGGGATTTCCCTGGAGGAACTCCTCGGGAAATACGGCCGGATTCTGCTGCCCGCGGCCGCCGGAGAGCCACAAAAGATATATTTGGTGAGGCACGGCGCGATCCAGCCTCCGGGGTCCGGCCGGCGCTATCTGGGGCAGCTGGATGTCCCCTTGGCCCCTGAGGGCCTCCGGCAGGCGGAGGTCTTGCGCGAGAGGCTGCGGCCGGTGCGGCTGGCTGCGGTCTATTGCAGCGATCTGCGGCGTGCGGTGGAGACGGCCGGAATCATCGCCGCCCCCCATGGGCTTGCGCCCCGGGCCTGTCCGGAGCTCCGGGAAGTCGGCCTGGGGGCCTGGGATGGTTTGACCTTTGACGAGGTCAAAGAGCGTTATCCTGAAGAGTTCGCCGCCAGGGGCGCGGATTTTATCAACTTTCGCCCTCCGGGCGGCGAAAGCTTCCTGGACTGCGCCCACCGGGTCCTGCCGGCGGTCTTCGCGGCTCTTGAGGCTACGCCCGGAGATCTGCTCCTCGTCGGCCATGCCGGCGTGAACCGCATCCTGCTCTGCCTGGCCCAGGGCCACTCCCTGGCTGACTTGTTTGCTATCCCCCAGGAATACGGGTGCTTGAGTTTAATGACCTGCCTCGATTCTGAATTTGCCGTTGCCTCCTTGATTCCTGGCGCTGGAGGTCAGGAGGAAGTCTCCAACGCCCAGCTTCCCTTCAAGAAATAGCCTTTCAAGCTTCCGCCAAAAAATCCGGGGGTTGCGTTTGCCCCCAGCAGTTAATACTATATTTTTCGTATGAGATATGCCTGCCAGGAAATCGGCTCCGAAAACTGAGAACTGGGTGTGGCCCACACCG
>JAKAGH010000032.1 GCA_021817645.1 Deltaproteobacteria bacterium | reverse complement strand
GCAGCCTTTCCTGGAGGGTCTCCAAAACCTTCATCTCCATCAGGAAAGGCAGCTCCAGGTCCAGAATCAGGAGGACCGGGGGATTTTGGCCGTTGATGATCTCCAGGACCTCACGGCCATCCCGGGCTGCTTCCGCCTGATACCCCTCAGCCGTCAGCTCCCGGCAGAGAAATTCCCGGACATGACGGTTGCGGTCGGCGATTAAGATTTTGCTGCAAGTGCTCACGGATTCATTCCTAACGGCTCGATGGGGTGGGGAGGGGCCAGGGTCTGTTAAAGCGGGGTTTCCCGCCCACCCAGCCGGAGGTTGCAGAGTTCTCCATCCTGGCAATAACTTCCATGAGCAACGGCCGTGCCAAACCGGGGAAGGCGTGAACCGCAGAACTACCAAGGGAAACAGGGATTAGCGGCCCGCGGCTGGAGCCTGGGGAAGGGAAAGGGTGTCGAGATTTTTTACAGTCTGTAAAAGACCCCGCGGCTGCAAGGTCTGGGCAGGGAAGACCTGGTGGCGCATTTTTGGGGTTCTAGAGCCTCAGGCCGGTTCACTCTTGATGGAGGTCTCCACTTTCAGGCGGTAGCGGTCGATTTTGGAAAGCAGGGTGGGCCGGGAAATGCCCAGGAGTTTGGCGGCCCGGGTGCGGTTGCCGTTGGTCAGGTCCAGGGCCTCGCTGATTACCAGGGAAGCGAAGCGGTCCATAAAGGCTTCAAAGACGCCCTCCCCGGAACCGTTGAGGATGGATTGCCGGACCCATTGGCGGATAGTCTCATAGGTGCGGTCGTTGTCGACCCTGGGGGGCCCGGCTTCGCTGCCGGTGGCCCGGGAGATATCCTCGGGGTGGATGGGGTAGCCCCGGCTGAAGATCAGGGCTTTTTGCATGGCATTGGCCAGCTCCCGCACGTTGCCGGGCCATTGGCAGTTATTGAGAATCGCCCTGGCTTCCGGGGTGATGCCGGGGTTGGGGAAACCCATCTCCCGGGCGAACCGGGCCAGGAAATACTCGGCCAGCAGAGAAATATCTCCGACCCGGACCCTCAAGGGCGGCAGCCAGAGGGTCACCACCTTGAGGCGGTAATAGAGGTCATCCCGGAAACGGCCCGCGGCCAGGGCCGCTTCCAGGTCCCGGTTGGTGGCGGCGATGATGCGCACGTCCACGGGGATGGGCTCCCGGCCCCCCAGCCGTTCGATGCTTTTTTCCTGGAGCAGCCGCAGGATCTTGGACTGGATGCTGAAGGGCATGTCGCCGATTTCGTCGAGAAACACGGTGCCGCCGTGGGCCTGTTCGAATTTACCCACCCGGCGGTTGACCGCGCCGGTGAACGCGCCTTTTTCATAGCCGAAGAGCTCGCTCTCCAGGAGGGTCTCGGGAATAGCCACGCAGTTGATCACCAAGAACGGCTTGTCGGCCCGCAGGCTGTGCTGATAGATGGCCCGGGCTACCAGTTCCTTGCCGGTGCCGGATTCGCCCCGGATGAGCACGGTGGCGTCGGTGGGCGCGACCCGGCCGATGGCCTTGTAGACCTCTTGCATGGGCTTGCTCTGGCCGATAATGGCATCTCCGGAGGTGGCGTCGGGGGAGACGTTCATCTCCACCCGGGAACGCATGAACCGCCCTGCATCCAGGGCCTGGGCGATCAGGGCCAGGATGTCCGGGATGTCGAAGGGCTTGAGCACGTATTCAAAGGCCCCCATTTTGGTGGCCTCAATCGCGGTCTCCGTAGTGCCGAACGCGGTCATGATGATCACCGGCAGCTTGGGCTCCACCTCATGCATGGCCCGGAAGGTTTCCAGGCCGCTTTTGCCCGGCAGGCGCACGTCCATGATCACCAGATCGGGGGCCGCGTCCCGGACCATGTCCAGGGCGGCTTCGCCCGTGGCCGCGGTCCGCACCCGGTGGCCTTCTTCGTTCAAGAGCTTCTCGAAGCTTTGCCGGAGCTGCGGGTCATCGTCGACGATTAAAATGTGGCCCATGCCTTATTCCTCTGGAAACGGCAAGAAGATAGTAAAAGTGGTCCCCCGGCCTTCCTGGGACTGGAGGGCCAGCCGGCCGCCATGATCTTTGACGATACGATTGGCGATACTTAGTCCCAGGCCGGTGCCTTCTTCCTTAGTGCTGAAAAAGGGCTGGAAGACCTGCTCATGAATAGCTGCCGCAATGCCCGAGCCGGTATCCGTGACCTTGAGGATCGCCACTCGGCCCAGCGCTTCATCCTCTCCTTCCCCTTCCTGGATGGTGAGTTCGCCGCCTCCTACCATGGCCTCACAGGCGTTGACCATGAGATTGACCAGGACCTCCCGCAATTGCTCCGGATCGGCCATGATCTCCGGCAAAACCGCGAGCCGCTCCAGCTTCACCCTGACCCCATAGAGCTGCAGGCGGTTCTGCATGAGCTTCAGGGCCTGGTCCACCACCGCCGACGGGCTGATCTTTTCCCGCTGCAGCTTCTGGGGCCGGGAAAACTGCAAAAAATTGCTGACAATGGAGTCGATGTGCCGGATTTCCTCGGAGATGGCCTCCAGGTCTTCCCTTTGGGGTACGGTCAGGTCCAGGGAACGGTTCATGGACCAGAGCCGCATCTTCACGGAAGTCAAGGGGTTGCGGATGCTGTGGGCCGCGCCGGCGGCCAGTTTCCCCACCAGGGCCCATTTCTCCGCCTGGGCCAGATGCTCCTGGCTGCGCTCCAATTCGCTTTGCGCCTGGTCCACATTTTCTATGAGGCTATAGACCCGGCGGCTCAAGGCCTTCACTTCATCGGGCAGGGAGGCGTCACCTGGGGGCGGACCGCTTTCCTGGGCCAGGCGGCGGATGGGCTGCAGGATTTGCTTGATCAAGATATAGGCCAGGAGCAGGCCCAAGATGGCCACCCCGGGCATCACCACCATGGCCAAGGTGGTGATAAAGCGGGCCCGGGTCTGGCTCTCAGTGCGGGCCCGGTCAATGGCGTATTCATGCATCAGCTTGTAGCGTTCGCAGAAATCATAGAGTATTGCGAACTGGCGGCGGGCTTCCCAATGGAGTTTGGCCCCCTCTTTCCGCTTGCCCTTTTGGTACAATTTAATCACCTGGTCCTGGGCATCCCGGTAGTGCTGATATTGGGAGGCGATCTGGTTGATGATCTCCCCCATGGGTTTGGTATAAGCAGATTTTCTCGCCTTGGCCAGTAAGTCCAGGAAGGCATTATGGTAATGGTGCAGCTGCTCCAGCCAGTCAGGATTGCCATCGAGGAAGTAATAGGTGGTAAACCCCTTTTGCATCAGCAGGGCGCTCTCCAGTGCCTCCGCGGCCTGGAAAGAGGCCACGTTTTTGTCCACCAGGGCGCTGATCAGGGAATCCATGGCCCGGTTGTGCCAGATGGTGACCAGTCCTCCGGCCAGGGTGGTAAGCATCAACGCGGCCAGGACCATGATAATGCGGGACCGGAGACTGAGGTATTGCCACATATTTTTCGATTATACAATAAAATAAGATGGATAAATGCAGTGAGAAAAGAATCAGCAAAAATAATTCCCCGTTATCTGCTGGAGACCAGGTAGCCGATCTTCACTTCCTGGTCGCCGCTGACCACGGCCCAGGAATCCGTCTCCCCGACCTCCTTGACCGCAGCCGCACCCACGGTGCGGCCTGCTTCATCCAGAATCACCAGCCGCACCCCCGGAGTGAGCCCTTGGGCGGCGCCCAGCCCGAAACGGATGGTCCAACCGGTGTCATCCCGCACCAGCCGGTAGATTTCCGCCTGGCCCTGTTGCCGTAGGAGCGTCTCCCGCCGTTGGGAGAGCAAAAAGACCAGGCCAAAGACCAGCAGGATGAAGGGAAAGAAGGCGGCGGCCACGGTCCAGGGGGAATAGCCCGTGTGGCGCTGGATCAGGGAAGTAGAACTCCGGAGCCGGGCCTGGACGCTGCCAAAGACCAGGACGCGGAAAAATGGCTGCGCTTGTCCCCGGGGGAGGCTTTTGGTAGACACGGTTAAGAGGTATTCTCCGGGGGCCAGGTTCGGACTAACTGTGAGTCGCCCCCGCCACATCGCCCCGCCCAGGAAATAGCCTTTATGGAGTTCCTGGACGGCGAGAGTCAGACCCCCGGTAGTGCTGCTGTGCTGCAATTCCTGCAAGTGGTTGATTTCCCCAGGCACGTCGCCGTTGATCTCCACCGACTCGCCGGGCAATACCTTCAAGACGTTGGGGGGCTGCCGGAACAGGGCGACGAGGCCGTCCGCGACCGCCAGAAATAGGAAGATGCAGAGGGCAGCCCCGACTTTACCCAGGAATCGACGCCTTTGGGAGACTTGAATGAGGTCCATAGCTTGGATGACCACTTTACCTTGAAAGCCAGTGGGGCGGCAATCCCCCCAAACGGCAGAATCGCCCTGGATCCGGATGTCTCTGCCTTTTCCAGGGCGATCCTGCGGCTATGTCAGGGTCCTAAGCCGCAATCACTTCTTAAAGATGTCCGTGCGGGTGATGTTCATGAACCGCAAGGCCTTGCCAGGTTCCTTGTAATAGACCCGCACTTCGTCTCCGGCCTCCCAGGTATCTTCGGGCAGGGCCAGGTATTCATCAGGCAGAGAGAAGGTGACCAGCATCTTTTGCCTGCCGGAGTAAATGGTCACGGTCTTCTTGGTCTTGTCCACCGCGGGAAATTTCTTCCCGGCCACCAGGGGGTTGTCTCTGGCCACGCCGTCCTTCTCATCAATCAGCGTGTAAGGGATTTTCTTGAAGCCTTTGCCGACGATATCATAAATGGTAATTTCTTTGGTCTTGGCGTCCAGCTTCATTCTTTTGCCGAATTTGGGGTCCTCGCCTCTTTCCTCGGGATCTTTGGGCAGGGCAAAGGTTACGGGCGCCCCGCTGTAATCCGGATTGGCGGGATCATGTTTGACGTCGATGATAAAGGTGATGGTCTCTTTGTTTTTATCAAAGGCGATGACCCTGCCCTGGTCCACCTTGCCCTGTTCCCCGCAGCCGAGCATCAGGGCCAGGGGCAAGATGGCGAGCAGAGTCCACCAGATGAGTCTTTTGGCCATATTATCTCTCCTTATCCGTGATATCTGCATCACTATTGGGCGATCGAAACCTTGGCCGCGGCTTTCTTTTGGGCCACCTCTTTACTGGCCCCTTTGAGCATCTGCACGAAAATATAGAGGGACATGCAGGCCACCAGGCCCAGGATGAGAACCGTGGCGCTAATATCCATGGGAGTTTTCAGAACCGGCACCCACCGGGGAATGAGCTTCATGATGATGGACAGCATGCAGCCGACGACGGCCAAGCCGAAGGCGATGCGGATGCCGTAGCCCTTGATGTACTTGGTGGCCACGGTGCCGATCTGGGCGCCGATGGCCGCGCCCACCAACATGATCATGGCCGCCACCAACTCGGTGCGGCCTTTGTAAGTGTAAGTGGCGGTGCCGTACAGGCCGGAGATCATCACCTCAAAGAGGTCGGTGCCCACGGCCACATGGGTGGGACAGCCCACAAAGTAGATCAGGGAGGGCATGCGGATCAGGCCGCCGCCGATGCCCAGGATCCCCGCCAGCCAGCCGGTGAGAAAGCTCACCATGATGGGCAGCCAGGCCGAGCAGTAGATCATGGCCTCTTTGAAATGGACCATGGGCGGGATTTTGATCTTATGCAGAGTCTTGGACCAATCGAGGCCGGTGGCCAGCTTATCCACTTCTTTCCCGGCTGCGAGCGCCTCTCTTTCTTTTTTCTTCTTCTTGGCTACGTCGGTAAAGACCATCCAGGTGATAATGGCCAGGAGGACGAGGTAGAGAATCCTGACATAAAAATCCACCACCCCCAGGCGCTCCAGCCACATGACCATCTGGGCCCCCACTTCGAAGCCCACCACGGTGCCCACCAACATTATGAGGCCCAGCTTATAATCCACATTACCGAATTTACCGTGCCGCATGGTGGAGATGAGGGATTTGCCCGCCATGTGGGCAATGTCAGTGCCGATGGCGAAGGCCATGGGAAACCCCAAGATATTGAGACCGGGGGTGACCATCCAGGCGCCGCCCATGCCGAAAAAGCCGCCGATGATGCCGACGCCCACACCTAAAATTATCAGGCCGGGCCAAAATATCTTGACCCCGGCGATGGGCATCATTACATATAGCCATTCCATATAATTAACCTCCCGATAGCTAAAATTTCCTAGTGTTCCGCCAGTTCTCTGGACTTCAGATCAATGCCGATATGAGACATGATAATGTCGGCCAGCACCCCGAAGATGAGACCGACAATGGGGATGATGGCCACGGTGAGCAATGCGAAATAAAGATGACTTTCGTTGTAGAGGTTGGTCCACCATGCCTCCCAGCCCGTAAATTTGCGGGTATCGGCCACGATCACCAGGGGCGCGGCCTTGGGGCCGGCAGCCGCGACGATTTCCGGTAGAAGCAGGACGGCCATGACCCCTAAGCCCACGATTTTGGTCCATAACCTACGCATTTTTTTAGCCTCCTAAAAATTCGGAAATTTCTTATCTGACTACGGTTACTTCGCAAGGGGCATGCGCCACTACTTTGGCGGCAGTGCTGCCCATCAAAACCCGCCCCAGGCCATGGATGCCGCTGCTGCCGATGATGATCCGGTCGAACTTCCCCTCTTCCGCCTTGCGGATGATATTGTTGGCCGGCACCAGGCCCGCTTGCAATTCGGTCCAGACCGCCTGCCCTTTTTGGTCAAAAAGGGCTTTGGCCTTTTTTAAGGCCGCAGCGGCCTCGCCCTCCAGCTTGTCCTGGATGTTGAGAGGCATTTCGTCAAAATAGTCTTTGACGTAGTAGGCCACCGCCATCAAGGTCACCTGCGCTCCCTGTTTCTCAGCTAATTCCAGGGCCCTTTGCACGGCCTTCATTGATTGTTCTGAGCCATCTGTCGCTACCAGCACTTTCATAGAAGGACCTCCTTAAAATTGATGACTGCCCGTATATTGAGAGATATCCTGAAGCCATCTCGCTTCTGACCGCCTCTGTCGGAGATAGTCTTCAGCCTAGGAAAAGCAATGCCCATGCCAACTGTCCCAAAAGGTATTTTCTGCTCAACTAATTGATATAGTGGAAAAATATAAATGATGAGCGGAATGCTGGCGGGCTGTTTGAGAAAATCTTCTGTCAGGGTTTTTTACAGATCGTAAAGGGTTGCGCTCACCAAAGGATAGTGGCAGGGAAGGGAGCTAAAAACGGGCCCGAAGGCCCGCTGCACCAGTTTCCCGCTCTCCTCCCGCAAAAATGGTTCTTCCTTAAAAATCCAATATACTGGTATACTTATTGAAGTGATTCCTGACGATCTGAAAAGGAAGGGGCTGTAATTGGTGGCGCAGGCGTCTCGCCTGCGCAGTCCTTGGGAACGCCATTGTCCGGCAGCTGTACCCGGATTCGGCACCCTCCCAAGCACAGCTTGGGGGCCTATTGAGGTTCCCAAGTACAACTTGGGAACCAGAACAAAGTGAGAATTATCGGTGGCGCAGGCTTTCCAGCCTGCGCAGACTTAGGAAGCGGACGAGACGCCTACCCTGCCAAACTTTTCATATTTTTGGGCAGGGCCTCATCGTTTTCTTTTCCGAAAACAGAAAACCGAAAACAGTATTAAAGAGCGTCAGGTGCTTAAATGCTGGAGACGCTGAATCTATTCCGGAATATCTACCAAAGGTGGAAACACCCCCGCGGCCAAGCCTCGAAAGAGCAGATTGCCGAAGTCTTCCGCTTTAAATACGTCCTTTTCAAAGACCTGCTGGACTCCAACGCCCAACTGCTGCATATCATTACCGACCTGGAAGAAAAGCTCCAGGCCCGGCAATTGTTCGGCATGTCCTACATCCGCTCCCAGGCCACCCGGGCCGCCTTCCACGCCTTCCGCATGGTGAAGAGCCTGGATGTCTTGTCCGGCCACAAGTATCCGGTCCTTTACCGGGTGCTGGATGTCATCAATGCCAGGATCAAAAGCCAGTTGGAACAAAGAAAAGAAATGCAGCTGGCGGCATTGGTTTTGCCCCTTTCCCGGGTTACCAGAGAAATGGTTGACTGGGTGGGGGGAAAAAGCGCCAGCCTGGGAGAGGTCGCCAACCGGGTGGGCCTGCCCATCCCCGGGGGCTTCGCCATAACCATCAGAGCCTTCGAGGTCTTCCTGGCCCACAACGATCTGGTGGCGGAGATCAATAAGCGCAAGATGGAGCTCGATCCCCAGGATCCGCCGACCTACAAGCGGATCAGTGATGAAATCCAGCAATTAATTATCAATGCCCCGGTTCCCCCGGCCCTGGAAGAGGCGATCCTCGCCGCTTACCGGCAGTTGCGCGGGGAGCGGCCTGAAAGCGGCCCGGGATCTTTGCGCGTGTCCATGCGCTCCAGCGCCATCGGCGAAGATAGCGAGCTGTCCTTTGCCGGTCAGTATCTCAGCATTCTGAATGTCCCCGCAGATCGGCTCCTCCAGGCCTATAAGGAAGTAGTGGCCAGTCTTTATACCCCCCGGGCTATTTCTTACCGGTTCAATAAAGGGATCAGGAGCGAAGACATCGCCATGAACGTGGCCTGCCTGGAAATGGTGGACGCCGTGGCCAGCGGGGTGATGTATTCTCACCATCCCTTTAACGTCATGGAGGATAATATCCTTATCTCCGCGGTTTGGGGCTTGGGGCCTTATGCCGTGGAAGGCGTCATTACCCCGGATACCTATCAGCTGGCCAAAGACGAGAACCTGACTATTCTCAAAAGTGAGATTTCCCATAAAAATGTCCAATTGGTGAGCAACCCTGAGGACGGTCTCCGAGAAATCCAGGTGCCGCCGGAGATTCAGGATAAGCCCTGCCTGTCCCCGGAGCAGCTCAAGATTCTGGGCGGTTATGCCCTGAAACTGGAAGAACATTACCGGGGACCCCAGGACATCGAGTGGGCCCTGGACCGGCAAGGCCGCCTTCTCCTTCTGCAAAGCAGGCCCCTGCGCCTGCAGGTCCCGGTGGCCGGCGAGCTGCAAACGGTTCCCCCGGTTCAGAACTATACATTATTAGTGGAGGGCGGGGCCGTGGCCTTCCCCGGGGTGGGGTGCGGCCCGGCTTTCTTGATCTGGGAGGATAAAGACCTGGTGCAGGTTCCCGACGGCGCGGTGTTGGTGGCTAAACATTCTTCTCCCAAATTTGTGGTGGCCATGCCGAAGGCCCAGGCCATTGTCACGGATTACGGGAACATAACCGGCCACATGGCTTCCTTGTCCCGGGAATTCGGCGTGCCCACTTTAATGGATACCCGCCGGGCCACCGAGGTGATTACTCCGGGAATGGAAATCACAGTGGACGCTTACACCGCCAGGATTTACCAGGGAAAAGTGCCGGAACTCCTGGGCCGGCGGCAGACCCGGGAATCCCACCTGGAGGAGACCCCGGTTTACCAGACCCTGAAAAGGGTGGCGGAGCATATCGTACCCCTAAACCTGGTGGACCCCAAGTCCCCGGACTTCGCTCCAGAAGCCTGCCGGTCGCTGCACGACCTGGGCCGGCTGGTGCACGAATATTCTTACACGGAGATGTTCCAGATCAGCGACCTGGCGGCAGAGCGGGGCGGCGGCGCGGTGCAGCTCAAGGCCCCCATCCCCCTGGACCTCTATATCATCGACCTGGGGGACGGTCTCACCGGCGTCAAAGCCGGGGCGAGCAAAGTGACCCTGGAGCAGATCGCGTCCGCGCCCCTCAAAGCCCTGCTCCAGGGCATGACCCATGAGGGGCTGCAGAGCACGGAACCCCGGCCCATTGAATTTTCCGGATTTTTCTCCGTCATGCGGGAACAGGTCCTGGCCCCCGCCAAGGAGGCGGAACGGTTCGGGGAGCGCAGCTACGCCATCATCTCCGACAAGTATCTCAATTTCAGCTCCCGGGTGGGCTACCACTACTGCGTCCTGGACGCCTACTGCGGGAGCACGGTGAATAAAAACTACATCACCTTTTCCTTCAAAGGGGGCGCGGCCGACGAGGTCCGGCGCCAGCGGCGCGTCCGGGCCCTGGCCCTCGTCCTCCTGGCCCTGGACTTCACCGTAGAGGTCAAAGGCGACCGGGTGGACGCCCGCCTGCAAAAATACCCTCCCCAGGTGATCGCAGAGAAACTGGACCAGATAGGCCGGCTGCTGCACTTCACCCGCCAGATGGACATGCTCATGGCCACAGAAACCAGCATCGAAGCCGTGGCCCAAAACTTTTTGGCGGGGAACTACCATTTCCATTTGGAACAGGGGGAGTTGGAGCAGTGAAAGGGCTTAAGTGGTTGTCAGGAGTAAAGGGAATTGTTTCTATTTTTGAAACTTAATAGCAATTCAAATGCATCTTCTAGCTTACAAAGCTTAATTATTTTCTATGAAATATATATCGACACATAATCAGCGCCCAAGGAAAGGCGATTAAAATAGCTTAGGGGAACGGCCCTTCTGGGGTGTCTTAGCAAAATACTCCACCGCCCGGGCCGTAGTCACCCGGCCCCGGGGGGTGCGTTGCAGGAAGCCGCATTGGATCAGGAAGGGTTCGTAGACGTCTTCTAAGGTGTCTTGTTCTTCGCAGAGGGCCGCGGCCAGGGTGCCCAGGCCCACGGGGCCGCCGCCGAACTTTTCCAGGATGGTGCGCAGTATCTGCCGGTCCATGCGGTCAAAGCCCAGGTGGTCCACTTCCAGCAGCGTCAGGGCTGCGTCCGCAATTCCCTTGGTGACCCGGCCGTCGCCCCGGACCTGGGCATAGTCCCGCACCCGTTTCAGCAGCCGGTTGGCGATGCGGGGCGTGCCCCGGGAGCGCCGGGCGATCTCCCAGGCCCCCTCTTCGTCCACCTCCACCCCCAGGACCTGGGCGGCCCGGCGGGTGATCCGGGCCAGATTCTCCGGGCTATAAAAATCCAGGCGCAGCATCAGGCCGAAACGGTCCCGGAGCGCGGGAGTTAAGAGGCCGGCCCTGGTGGTGGCCCCCACCAGGGTGAAATGGGGCAGTTCCAGGCGCACGGAGCGGGCTCCGGGACCCTGCCCGACAATCAGGTCCAGGCGGAAATCCTCCATGGCCGGATACAGGATTTCCTCCACCACCGTGGGCAGCCGGTGGACTTCGTCTACGAAGAGGACGTCCCGGGGCTGCAGATTGGTGAGCAGCGCGGCCAGGTCCCCGGCCCGCTCCACCACCGGCCCGGAAGTGGTCTTGATGCCCGCGTCCATCTCCTGGGCGATGATGTGGGCCAGGGTGGTTTTCCCCAACCCCGGGGGCCCGTGCACCAGGATATGGTCCACGGCCTCGCCCCGGGCCCGGGCCGCGGTCATGGCGATTTCCAGGTTGCGGCGCACCTCGTCCTGGCCGACAAACTCCGACAAGGACCGGGGCCTGAGACCCGGCTCCAGCCCCAGATCCTCCACCTGCCGCCGAGGATTGACGATCCGCTCTTCTTCACCCATTGCTTAGCAATCTACCCTAGCCCCGGCAACTTTGCAAGACAGTCGCGGCCTGCCCCCGATTCAGAAAACCTTGGCCCTCGGGGCCAGGTTTGATAGACTTAACCAGTTCCCTTTATTTCAATAAATGGTATGCCTAATGAAGGAAGGCCCAGGGTATGACGGAACCGAATGAGACTACTAAACCGGCGAAGAGTCCAAACTGCAGCGATCATATGGCGAATGAGAGGACCTTTCTCGCCTGGATCAGAACCGTTATTGGCATCATGGCCTTTGGTTTTGTGGTAGAGAAGTTCGCCTTTTTCATCAGGAAATTTTCATATTTCGTTGATAAAACGCTGCCTCCAGAAGCGAATCATTCCCACCTCGAGTTTTCTTCAATTTTTGGCATACTGCTGGTGGCCATGGGCGGCTTAATGGGCGTGCTGGCATTTATCAGATATAAAAAGGTGGAATGGGAGATAAACGAAGGTTCCTATAAACCTTCGCTATTGCTTGACATAATGGTAACCTTGGGAATCATTACCATCGGGATCTTCCTGGTTTTTTATATGCTTCATTCTTTAAAATAAAAAAATACTATGCAACCAGCGATTTTTGCAGAGGGCATCAGCAAATCGTTTAAGACCGGGTTTTTCGGGCCCCGGAAGCAGGTGCTCCATAACGTTGATCTGGAGGTAAGCCCGGGGGCCATTTTCGGCATCCTGGGGCCTAACGGCGCGGGCAAGACCACCCTGATCTCCATCCTGGCAACGCTCTTGCGGCCGGATGCCGGCCAGGCCCGGGTCCTGGGGCTGGACGTGGTGCAGGACGCGGGCCGCCTGCGGGAGCGGGTCAACCTGGCCGCCAGCGGCGCGCACTTTCTTTGGTGCCTGACCGTGGAAGAAAACCTGCGTTTTTACGGACGCCTTTACGGGTTGGGGGGCAGGGCTTTGGTTGCCAAGGTGGAGGAGCTTCTGGAGTTATTTGAACTTCAGCCCCACCGGCGGGTGACTTTTGAGCGCCTTTCCACCGGCCTCAAGCAGCGGCTGGCGTTGGCCAAGGCCCTGATCAACACCCCGGAGCTGCTCTTTCTGGATGAGCCCACCACCGGCCTGGACCCGGAGATGTCCCGGCATCTCCGGGGGGAAATCCTCAGGTTGAACCGGGACGCAGGTTTGACCATCCTGCTGACCACCCATAATCTCCGGGAGGCGGAGATGCTCTGCGGGGAGGTGGCCTTTTTGAAGGAAGGACGTCTCCTGGCCCGGGGCACGATGCCGGAGTTGCAGGAGCGCCTGGGGTTGGGAGACCATGTGAGCCTCTTCTTCCGGGACGGCGCCGCGGCCGTGGATTATGGCCAACTTCCCGGGGTATTAACCTATAACCTGCAGGACAACCGGGTGGACCTGCGGGTGGACCGGGGCGAGGAGCGTCTGGCCGCGATTCTGGAGGCCGTGTCCCAGCCCCCGGGCCAGGTAATTAAAGTGCGGCTCCAGGAAGTGGACCTGGCCGAGATCTATCATGAGATTACCCACTGATTTTTATAAAATCTGGGCCTTTGCCGCCAGGAGCGCCCTGGTGAACCGGCGTAACGTCTTTGCCGTTTTTGAGATGCTCTTCTGGCCCGGGGTGGCCATCTTTTCCGTGGGGCTGCTGACCCGGTTTCTGAAACTGGACCCGGAGACTGTGACCTTTATCCTCATCGGCGCGGTGAGCATGAACACCATTCAGATCGCGCAGTTGGACCTGTCTTACGCCCTCCTTTATTCCGTGTGGGCCAAAAGCTTGAAACATGAATTCATGGCCCCCATCAGGTTGACCCATATCCTCATCGGCTCCGGCCTGGTGGGTCTGATCCGGGGCTTTCTGGTCTTTGTGGTCATGGGGCTTTTGAGCATGTGGCTTTTTGATATGGACCTCGGCCGCCCGGGAACCGGGGGCTTACTGATCTTTATGGCGGGGATGTTTCTCAATGCGGCCATCATCGGCGCCCTGGTCCTGGCCCTGGTGCTGCGTTTCGGGCAGCGGGCCGAAGTCGCGGCCTGGGCCTTCTCCTATCTGATGCTCCTGTTGTGCGGCCTCTATTATCCGGTGAGCGTGCTGCCCCCCGGGGTCCGGGAACTGGCCCAGATCATCCCGCTCACCTATTTTCTGGAATATTTCCGCCACTTTTACGGCTTTCCCCTGCACTCGACCCGCCCCCTGCTTTACGGCTTTTCCCAAAGCGTGATATATTTGGGCCTCTGCTACCTCCTGGTGCAATACACCTTGAGATCGGCGTTGCAGCGAGGCACTTTGCTGCGGCTGTCGGAGTAGGGGAAGAGATTGTGGGGGGAGGGCCAGGGACCTGAGGTCCCTGCCCTCCCCCCACACCCCCCTCCCAACCCGCATATTTGGCCGGGGAAGGCGCGGCCTGCGGCCCAGACTTTCCCGGCCTCAAGAAACCAGTAAGGGGTTGGGGGAGGGAGTTTGAGGGAGGGGGCAGGGGCTCACCGGCCCCTTTACAATCCCTCCCTCAAAATAACCTTCAAAGAGAGAACCATGATCGGCGTCTTTGATTCGGGGTTTGGCGGCCTGGTGGTGCTCCGGGAGTTTCTCCAGGTCCTGCCGCATTACGACTATCTCTACCTGGGGGACAATGCCCGCATCCCTTACGGCACCCGCTCGGATAAGGTAGTGGTCCGTTTTACCGCCCAGGCGGTGGATTATTTATTCCGGCAGGGCTGCCGCCTCATTATCCTGGCCTGCCACACGGCCTCCGCCAAGGCCCTGCGCACCATCCAGCAGGTCTATCTGCCGGTCCACTACCCGGAGCGGCGGGTTCTGGGAGTGGTGATCCCCACCGTGGAAGAGGCCCTGGCCCGCAGCCCGGGCCAGCGCATCGGCATTATCGCCACCGAAGGCACCGTGTCCTCTCTCTCTTTCGATCTGGAGTTGAAGAAATTGAACCCGGAAGTGGAAGTAGTGCAGCAGGCCTGCCCTTTGCTGGTGCCCCTCATCGAATCAGGCGAACAGGACTGGGAAGGCACCGGCATGATCCTGAAACGCTACCTGGCGCCGCTCAAAGCAGCAAAAGTAGACACCTTGATTATGGGCTGCACCCATTATTCCATTTTGAAGGAACAAATCCGGGGCCTCATGGGGGACAAGCTGGAGCTGATCTGCTCCGGCCAGGTGACCGCGGCCAAACTGGTGGATTATCTCGAGCGGCACCCGGAGATCGAAACCCAACTCAGCCGGGGCGGCAGCCGCCGCTACCTCACCACCGACCTCACCCCGCGCTTCCAGCAACTGGCCAGCCTCTTCATGGGCCAGGCCCTCACCCCGGAAGTGGTGGAATTGTAAAAAGATTTACCACAAAGACACAAAGGCACAGAGAGGCACAAAGATATTTTTTTAATTTTGGCGGCTCGCCGCCAAAATTAAAGATTATTTCTCTGTGTCCCTTTGTGTCTCTGTGTCTTTGTGGTGAATCTTTTACCTGTCCCCTGGCGCCAGCATCTCCGCTTTCTGATAATGCAGTCCAATATCCCGTCTCAAAGCCAGCCGGTTGCCCTGTTCGTTCTCCCGGGGAATCACCCGGATTTTCCCCTGATCGAAGGCGTTGAGGAGCCGCAGGCGCAGGCTTTCCACCACCTGGCCCCGTTTCTGCCCCGCCTTCACCGTGGCGTTGGCCACCAGGTAAGCCACCCGGGAGCCGTCGGACTTGAAGACGCCTTCCTCCGTGCAGTCCATGGCCGAGGGGATGACCGTAATCTTCTTTTTGTCGCAATATTCGAAGTCCATCTCCAGGACTTCGCCTTTGGTGAGGGACCAGGGGTAGCCCTTCTGCTGCTTGGGGCCGCCGGGGCCGGTGACCAGGGCCAGGCAGAGCGAAATCTGGTCGGCCCGCACTTCCGGGGCGACTTCATGAAGACGGCCGTCCCGCATGGCCTCCAGCAGAGCCCCCAGATTGCGCAGTCGTTTGACCACGGGCTGAAATTCCGGCTCACCGGGGCGGATGTTGATTTCGCAGACCCTGATGGCCCGGGGCTCAAAATTGGAGGCAAAGGAGGCAAAGCAGCCGGGATAGAGGACGCAGGGCCGCAGGATACCTTTGGCCTTCATGCTTTGGATCAGGGGTTTGGCAATGGTCTCTTCGGCCAAAGCCATTAAGGACGGGGACTCAAAGGGGTGAGGCGAGATGGAGCCCATGCCGCCGGTGATGGGGTTGTCGATACCCGGAGGTCCCTCGAACCTCTCGGGATAATCCATGGCCGTGGGGAGAAGCTGATAGTTGCCGTTTTTATCCACAAAAATGGTGAAACTGATCTCCACCCCGGACATGCGGGCCTCGATGAGCAGGGGCCAGGGGTTTTTCTTGCCGCAAAACTGGGAGTAAGAATCCTTATAGTCTTTGAGCAAAAGATCATAGACCTCCCGGATTTCCCAGGCGTTGAGGATGATCCGGGCCCCTTTGCCCCCGGCGCTGTACGGGAATTTTAGTACTGCGCCCCCGTATTCATGGAGATAGTCCAGGCAGATCCCCAGAACCGCGGGATAATCCCGGGCCTCCACCTCGCTCCAGGCCGGGGCCACGGGGATGCCCGCTGCCCGGCAGAAGCGCTTGCACGCGATCTTATCGGCCTCCAGAAAAGCGCCTTTTTGATCCAGACCGATAATTCTTTCACCAAAGCCGGCTTCCTCCACCTTGTCCACCAGACCCTCGAAAAGCAGGGCCTCGGGCATGACCAGGGCCAGGTCCAGGGCCTCCTCGGAGAACGCGGCAAGCAGCGCCGCGCCGTAAGCTTCCGGGGAATTGGCGGCCACCGGAACAAAATCCACCGGCCAGCGCATCTTCCGGGCGAAAGGGGGCATGGCCGGGGTGCCCCGGACCACGACGCCCTGATAGTCGCCGGGGTAAAGCTCGCTGGTGGCCCGGCTGGTCTCCAAGGCAGCCAGAAAACTCCTGCCGTCCGTGCCGATGAAGCCGATTTTCACTTTTTGCATGGGTTATCTTCCTTGTTCCGGGCCGGTTGGGGCGGATTTGTTTTTTTATAGCAAGATGGCCTGGGCAAATCCATTAAAATTAGCAGGGCTTCCCGGCTCATCCAGTTCCCCAGCCGCGCGGTGGAACCAGAGGGGACGCAATAAAGCCGGGCTTGGCAATTTGGTTCCCACCGGTATTTTCCGGCCTCGCCCAAGCCAAGCTTGGGAAAATAAATGCGTTCCCAAGTACAACTTGGGAACGAGAAGAAAGAAAAGGTCTGGTGGGGCGGGCCTCCGGGCCCGCCGGACGCCCGGCGGGCACGGAGGGCCGCCCC
>JAKAGH010000031.1 GCA_021817645.1 Deltaproteobacteria bacterium | reverse complement strand
TAATATTATTCCCTCCCCCCTCAAAGGGGGAGGGAGAAAGATTTGTAGGACTTATGCGAGGTACTTCTGAGCCACGTTGAAGTCTTTTTTACCATGATTAATCTCATCCCAAGATGCCAAGCTGCCAAGTTTTTTATGTATTCTTGCGTCTTAGCGCCTTTGCGTCTTTGCGTGAGATAAATATAAATTAGAGTAATCGATAACGGGCCACCTCATGCGCATCGTCACCATCCGCCGGATCTGCCAAATCTTCTTCCTGGCGCTCTTCCTCTGGTTTTGCATCACCGCCACCGTGGGCGCGCATTGGTGGCAGTTGCGGGGCTGGCCCATCAACTGGATCCTGGAGCTGGACCCCCTCACCGCCCTGGCCACGGTTCTGGCCACCGGCAGCCTCTTTGCCGGCCTCTTCTGGGCCCTGGTCACCATCGCCATCACCCTGTTCGTGGGCCGCTTCTTCTGCGGCTTTGCCTGCCCCCTGGGGGCGATTAACCAGTTCACCGGCTGGCTGGGACGGCGGCGGCAGGAGCCGGACGGCCGGGTGGAGGCCAATCATCATCGCCGGCCCCAGGCTTTGAAATACTACCTCCTGGCTTTTCTTTTGGCCCTGGCCCTCATGGGCTCGGTACAGACCGGGATCTTCGACCCCCTGCCCTTGATCCACCGCAGCGTCAATCTGGCCCTGGCCCCCCTGGCCGATAACCGCCTGGGCGTGCTCAGCGATGCGCCCCGGGCTTATGCTTCGGCCTGGCTGCTGGGGGTGATCTTCCTGGGGGTGGTGGGGCTGAACCTGGTTCTGCCCCGGTTCTTCTGCCGCTTCGCTTGTCCTCTGGGCGCGCTGTTCGGCCTTCTGAGCCGCTTCACGCCCTGGCGCATCGGCAAGACTTCGGATAAATGCGGTGATTGCCGCATCTGCGAGCATTACTGCGAAGGGGCCTGCCGGCCCTCGGGCAAAATCATCGGCAGCGAGTGCGTCTTGTGCTTTAATTGCCTGGACCGCTGTCCCGCGGACCGCATCACCTTTGCCGCCCGGCCCTCGGCCGCGGGTGAGGCGGGGTTGCCGGATCTCTCCCGCCGCGGTTTTGTCGCGGCCGGCGCCGGGCTGCTTTTGACCTCCATGTGGGGGATCGGCGGGCTGGCCGGGGCCAACCGCAATGCCCACCTCATCCGGCCCCCCGGGGCCTTGGACGAGGAACGCTTCCTGGCCCGTTGCCTCCGCTGCGGCCAGTGCATGCGCATCTGTCCCGGCAACATCATCCAGCCGGCGCTGCTGGAGGCGGGCATCGAGGGCCTGTGGACCCCGGCGGTCAACTACCGTATCGGCCGCAGCGGCTGTCTGCTCAACTGCATCGCCTGCGGCCAGGTCTGCCCCACCGCGGCCATCCGTCCCTTGAGCCTGGAAGAGAAGCAAGGCTCCGGTGAGTTCGCCGCCCAGGGGCCCATCCGCATGGGCACGGCCTTCGTGGACCGGGGCCGGTGTCTCCCCTGGGCCATGGACCGGCCCTGCCTGGTCTGCCAGGAATTGTGCCCGGTGAGCCCCAAGGCCATCTTCACCCGCACGGTGTTTGAGACCATCCGCGATGGCCAGGCGGTGCCAGTTAAGATGCAGGGACAGGCAGTGGTTTTGGCGGCCGTTTTCCCCGCTCATGCCAACTTAACCAGCGGCGATTACTACCTGCGGCCCACGGGGGCGCCGGAAACGGCGCTGCGGCGCATCTCCGGCCTGGTCGGAACCGGGCTGATCCTGGAGCGCCCCCTGACCGCCGCGGATCTGGCGGCCGCCGGGGGCAAGGTCGATCTGGTGGTACGGCTGCTGCGCCCGTTCGTGGACCCGGCCCGGTGCACCGGCTGCGGCATGTGCGAGCACGAATGTCCGGTCTCGGGCCAGCGGGCCATCAGGGTTTACGCCGAGAACGAGTCCCGGTCGCGGCCGGGGCGGATGCTGATTTAGGGTGGGGGACCGAGCCCATATTTAGGTAACTGCATGAAAAATAACAAGTCCGGATGGAAGGAAGAATTCAGGCAAGTTGTCTTTTGTTGGTCCTTCTGGGCTATGGTGACTTTCGCGACGTATAATTTGCTAAAAGCATTAGAGGATCGAGGTGTTAATGAAAAAATAATATATTTGACTTTTGGTTTTCCAGTATTAATCTATTTTTGGGAAAGTATAAGATTAATACTTTGGACAATTTCATGGGCAATGATGAATTTCTACAAAAAGAAAGGATCTTTTAAAAAACATAGGTGGGAGAGATATTTAGAACAACTTAGCAGAAAAGGATGGTTATGATATTAAAACGGACAAACTATCTAACGAAACGATGTATTTATTGCTCCAGATATTTGCTTGGATAAAAAATAATCTCTACAAGACATAACATAATGAATATTATTTATGAATTACCAAACGGCGAGCTGCCCATTGAGCTCTTTGAAGCTATTTCGGCTGACTTAATTCGATACAGTATAGGCTTTGTTCGTATAGATAATACACCGCTTGGCCCTGATATTGTTCTCCTTGGCTCTGGAACTCTTATTAAAGTAGGCGTAACATATGCAGTACTAACAGCCCATCACGTACTAGAAGTTCTTCCTATAACCGGTCGGCTTGGAGTAATTTTATCGGATTCCATGCACCAAGATAGTATAGATACAGAGGGGCTCAATTATCTTAAGATCGCAAGGGGGCCTAAAGGAACGGACCGTCCTGATATAGGTGCAATAATACTTGCACCCAATATAGCGGCTTCAATCCAAGCGAATCAGGCAAATAAGGTTTTCTATAATCTGGAAAGTAGGCGTGATTTTCTTCTTAATGCACCACCACCTCTTTGCAATGGAGTTTGGTTTGTTAACGGATACATAGCTGAAGGGACGATTACGATACATGATCATGACAGATATAGTTTAATAAAAGGATTTCAAAACCTTAGTGGACAATGCAGTCCTAATCCCGCAGTTGTAGTTGGGAACCACGACTATTTTTCATTTCCCGTTGGTCATGGCGGTCGGTCTATAGCTCCGAATAGGTTTGGAGGTATAAGTGGAGGTGGCCTTTGGCAAATTCCACTAATACTTGACTCAAACGGAAACCTCTGTCATAAATCTCCGCTGCTTTCAGGTGTTGTTTTTTATGAAGAATACGATACTGTAGATGGCCCTGCTGTAATGTGCCATTGTCACGGGAGGCTAAGTTTATATCAAGTCGTTTATGATGCGCTGAATAAAAGCCATTGATAACAATAACTCAAGCTTACCATAGTGTAAATCGCCTTAAAATCCCCCTTTAAAAAGGGGGACATGAAAGAAGTTCTAGGGACAAGTTCCCATACAGACTACTAGAAGCAATGCCAAGAGGAGGCTTTTATGAGCCGGAAGACCAAAGATACGGATCTTACCCGCAGGGAGTTCGTGACTACTGTGGGCCTCGCTGGTCTGGCAGTGGCTGGGGGCGGCGTGACCAAGGCCCTCGCCGCCACCGAGCAGCCCCCCGCGGCTGCGGTCAAGGCCCAGACCGTGTCCAAACGCAAACTGGGCAAGACCGGGGTGGAGGTGTCCAGCCTCTGCCTGGGCGGCATGTTCGACACCATCAACAACCAATTGCTTCTGAAACAGGCCCGGAAATGGGGCGTCACCTATTGGGACACCGCCGAGTCTTACGGCAACGGCTTGAGCGAGGAGGGCATGGGCCGCTTCTTCGCCCGCAACCCCGACGCCCGGAAAGAGATCTTCCTGGTTACCAAGCTCCAGACCAAAGGCGGCAACTTCACGGAACGCCTGGATAAGAGCCTGAAAAGGCTGCAGACGGATCACGTGGACCTTTTTTTCATCCACAGCCTGACGGCCATCGATGAATTGACCCCGGCCATCAAGGATTGGGCCGCGGAGATGAAGAAGGCCGGCAAGATCAAGTTCTTCGGCTTCAGCACCCACACCAACATGGAAGACTGTCTCCTGGGCGCAGCCAAGCGGGATTGGATCGACGCAGTGATGACGACCTACAACTTCCAGGTGATGAACACCCCCAAGATGAAAGAAGCCGTGAACGCCTGCGAGAAGGCGGGGGTGGGGCTGGTGGCCATGAAATCCCAGGCTGGCCGGCCAGGAAAGCATGAGGTCGGCGGCCCGGCCAAGCTGGAGCTGATCGAGCGCTTCGTGAAGCGGGGCTTCACGGACAAGCAGGCCAAGATCAAGTTGATCTGGGAGAATCCCCAAATCACCAGCATCTGCGTGCAGATGCCCAACCTGACCATTCTCTCGGCCAACGTAGCTGCGGCCCTGGACCAGACCAAACTGGCCCGGGAGGAAGTGGAATCCCTGCGCCGCTACGCCCTGGAGTGCCAGGGCGACTACTGCGCCGGCTGCGGCAACATTTGCCAGGCCGCAGTGGGCGGGGCCGTGCCGGTAAACGAGGTTATGCGCTGCCTCATGTACCACCACTATTACGGCGAGCCGGAACTGGCCCGGCTGACCTTCGCCGGGCTGCCCGAGGAAGTGCGGCAGCGGCTGGCGACAGTGGACTACTCCCGGGCTGAGCGGACCTGCCCCCGGGGCTTGGCCATCGCCCAATTCATGCGCCAGGCGGCGGAGATGTTGGCCTAAAATTACCGCCAGCGGCTTGGTCCTCAATATCAGGGAAAATTTCTCAGAGGCCGCGTCTGACCCCCTGCGGCCTCTGAGACCAACTTGCCGTCAAAGAATAATAAATGCCAGTGGTGGGGGCGCAGCCGCGGCTGCGGCCATCCCAGGGCGGACACCTGGGTCCGCCCCTACTACAACATCCCTTTGACAGCAGCTTAAACGTCAGTTCCCTATCGCCTCACCCCCCTGTTTCATTCCAGCTTTTTATCCCCGAAAGCTTAAGCCGGCCTCGCCGGAGTGCTGAAATTGCCTAGGACCAATCCGGAATTTATTTCCTGGATTAGGACGGGTATGGACAAAAGCATAAGCAATATAAGATAGATATCTCTGGCTCATTTGTTGCAAGTAGTTTTAGCGAACTATCTCCAGTGTTTGCCCAATCATCCTGCAGGAGCGGGGAAAAGACTCGCGGCAACGGTGAGGCTGTTTATGAAAAAAGAAACTTACGCAGAGAAAATTAAAAGCCTGGAATTGGCTCTGCCGATCCAGGAATTTCCGGAAAAAGTCCATAATTTGGCCAGGAGTATTTATAAAGGCCCCTCCATGGCCCCCATGCACATCATCTCGGGGCCGCCTCGACCGGAAGAAGATGGGTTCTTCAAAATCGATCTCAGCATAGTCATACCGGTTTACAACGAGGCCGACAATCTGTGTCCTTTATACACAGAGCTCTCCGAGGTTTTGCAGGGCCTGGGAGGCAGGTGGGAGATCATTTTCGCCAATGACGGCTCCAATGACCGCAGTGAGGCGGTGCTTAAGGAACTGGCTTTACAAGACCCCAATGTCAAGGTGATCCACTTCCGCCGCAATTATGGCCAGACCGCGGCCATGGCCGCGGGCTTTGCCTTGGCCCAGGGCGAAGTGGTGGTCACCTTGGACGCCGATCTCCAGAATGATCCCCGGGACATCCCCCGTTTATTGGAAAAGATGGCGGAGGGCTATGATCTGGTGAGCGGCTGGCGGGCCAATCGCCAGGACCATGCCTTGAGCCGCAAGCTCCCTTCCAAGATCGCCAACCGGATCATCGCCAAGTTGACCAATGTCCGGCTGCATGATTATGGCTGCACTTTAAAGGCTTACAAGCGGGGCGTGGTCAAAAATATCCGCCTCTATGGCGAGATGCACCGCTTCATCCCCGCTCTGGCCAATTTCCTGGGGATTAAAGTGACGGAGATTCCGGTGAACCACCGCCCCCGCATCCACGGGTCGACCAAGTACGGCCTGAGCCGCACCTACCGGGTCATCCTGGACCTCATCAACGTCCGTTTTCTGATGGATTATTTCACCCGGCCCATCCAGTTTTTCGGCAAACTGGCCCTGTCAGCCTTCGGCTTGAGCTTCTTCCTGCTCTTTCTGGCCGGCGCGTTAAATTGGGGGGCGGGCATCCAGATCGGTATGCCCTGGCTGCTGCTGGCCGAATTTATCACCATCATGACCGGAGTCCAATTGATCATGATGGGACTGGTGGCCGAGATCGTCATCCGCACGCACCTGGAGAGCCGGGACCGGCCCATTTATATCATCCGGGAAATGAGCAATGTGAAAAACGGCAACGTGGCTGCAGAGCCGAATTAAGGACGGAAATAAGGAAACCTGGCGCAACGACATGTGCGGCATTACGGGGATAATCGATTTCAGTGGTGAGCCGGTGGCGGCCGCCGATCTGAGCCGGATGACTCGGGCTTTACGGCATAGGGGTCCGGATGACGAGGGCTTCTACCTCTCTCCGGAGCCCGGGGCCGCGGTGGGTTTGGGACATCGCCGCCTTAGCATCATCGATCTTTCCCCCCTGGGGCGCCAGCCTTTAAGTAATGAAGACGGCAGCATTTGGGTGACCTTCAACGGCGAAATCTATAATTTCCAGGTTTTGCGTCAGGAATTGTCTCGTCTGGGCCACCAGTTCCGCTCCCATACCGACACGGAAATTATCGTCCACGCCTATGAAGAGTGGGGTCTGAACTGCCTGGACCGCCTTGAAGGCATGTTCGCCTTCGCGCTCTGGGATGGCCCCCGCCAAAGGCTGCTGGCAGCCCGGGACCGCATGGGGGAAAAGCCTTTCTACTATTGGCGGCAGGACCCTCTTTTGTTATTCGCATCGGAGCCCAAAGCCCTGTTGACCCACCCCCGCGTCGATCCCGCGTTGGATGCCTGCTCTCTGAGCCGCTATCTCCTCTTTGAATACGTGCCCGCGCCCCATGCCATCTTCTCAGGTGTACAAAAATTGCCCCCGGGGCATTACTTGCTGGCCGACGCCCGGGGCCTGGGCGTGAAACCTTACTGGCGCCTGGCGGATTATTTAAACCGGGAGCGTCAGGGAGAAACCCTGGAAGAGACGGCAGCGCAGCTGCAAGCGCATCTGGGCCGGGCGGTGCAGAGCCGCCTGGTGGCCGATGTGCCGGTGGGAGTGTTCTTGAGCGGCGGGCTGGATTCCAGCACCATCGTGGCCCTGGCCGCGCCCCACTGCGGGGAAGGCAGCCTCAAGACCTTTGCCATCGGCTTTGTGGAGCCCTCCTTTGATGAGTCCGGCTATGCCCGCCTGGTGGCCCGGCATTTCGGCACCGAGCATCATGAAGAGATCTTTTCGGCCCGCCGGGTCATCGATTTGCTGGGCCAGGCCTTGGCCGAAATGGATGAGCCCCTGGCCGACGCTTCCATTATCCCCACCTATATGCTGTCCGGCTTTGCGGCCCAGCATGTCAAGGTGGCCCTGGGAGGGGACGGGGGAGACGAGCTCTTTGCCGGCTATCCCACCTTTCAGGCGGAAAAAGTGGCCTCCTGGGCCACCCGCTTGCCCGGGGCCCTCTGGCGGCAGGTCCTCAACCCCCTGATCCAGGCCTTGCCGGTGGGTCTGAACAACCTGAGCCTGGATTTCCGCCTGAAGCAATTTATCAAGGGCCTGCCCTATGCCCCGCCGCTCAGGGGTTTGCTCTGGCTGGCAGCGTGCGGCTGGGAGGAGCAACGGGGTCTGCTCCACCCCGAGCTGCTGGCCGGGTTCAACGGCTACAACCCTTATCAGGAGATCCTGGCCCGCCTGGCGGGTCCGAGCTTTTCCCAGCCCGTGGACCAGGCCCTCTATACCTACAGCCAATATTACCTGCCGGAAGATATCCTGGTGAAGGTGGACCGGGCTTCCATGGCCCACGGCCTGGAGGTGCGGGCCCCCTTCCTGCAGCGGGAATTGGTGGAATATGTCACGGGCCTGCCCTCGTCCCTGAAGCTGAAAGGCTTGACCGGCAAATACATCCTGCGCCAGGCCATCAAGGACTTGCTGCCCCCGGCGATCCTCCAGCGGCCTAAAAAGGGCTTCGGCATCCCCCTGTCCCGCTGGTTCAAGCGGGAGCTCAAGGATTTGCTCCTGGAGACGCTTTCCCCCCGGAGTCTTAAGGACGCGGGAATGTTTAACCCCCCCGCGGTGCAGCGCCTCATCACTGAGCACCTCCAGGGCGTCAAGGACAACCGCAAGCCGCTGTGGGCCCTGATGGCCTTTGAAATCTGGCGGCAGCGCTATCTCCAGGGCGCGGCCGCAGCAAGAGGCGACAACCCATGAGACCCCGGCGGCTCCTGCTCCTGAATCACGAATTTCCCCCGGTGGGGGGCGGCGGCGGCCAGGCCAGCCTGCATTTGGCCCGGGAATTGGCGGCCCAGGGCCATGAGGTGACGGTGGTCACCGGCCGCTGCGGCAGCCAGCCCTGGCGGGAGCAGGCCGAGGGCTTTACCATTCGCCGCCTGCCGGTGCTGCGCCGCCGCCTGGACCGCTCCCACCCTCTGGAGATGCTGACCTTCGCCTGGAGTGGCCGTCTTCTGGCCCCGCAAATCATCCGGGAATTCCAGCCCGAGGCGGTGGTGGCCTTTTTCGCCCTGCCGGCCGGACTGCTGGCCCGGCATTTACGCCGGCGCTACGGCCTGCCCTTTCTCCTGTCCCTGCGGGGCGGGGACGTGCCCGGCTTCTTCCCGGAGGCTTACGGCCGCCTGCACCGCCTGGCCGCACCCTTGCTGCGGCGGGTGGGGGGGGAGGCCTCCTGCCTGGTGGCCAATAGCCCCGGGTTGTCCCAACTGGCCGCGGCTTTTTGGCGGGAGAAGATTTCCTTCATCCCCAACGGGGTGGACCCCCGGGCGTTTTTTCCCGGACCGCCCCGGCCGGACGCGCCGCCCCTCAAGGTGGTCACCGCCGGGCGGCTCACCCCCCAGAAAGGGGTGGACCGGCTGCTGGAGGCCCTGGCGCAGTTGCCACCCCGGGACCGGGCCGCCAGCCTTCTCACGGTCATCGGCGACGGGCCCCACCGGGGCCGCTTAGCCGAACAGGCCCGGCATCTGGGGGTCGCGGACCGAGTGCAGTTCACCGGCTGGCTCTCCCGGGAGGAGGTCCGCTCCCGGTTTCAGGGCTCGCACCTCTTTGCCCTGCTGTCCCGGGCCGAAGGCATGTCCAACGCCCTGCTGGAGGCCATGGCCTGCGGCCTGCCGGTCATCGCCACTCCGGCCTTCGGCAGCACGGAGCTGGTGAAGCCGGAGCACAACGGCTTTCTGGTGCCCCTGGAAGACAGCCGGGCCGTGGCCGGCCATTGGCACCAACTTTTGCAATCCCCGGAGCTGCTGGCCGCTCTGGGGCAAAACAGCTTAAACCTGGTCCGGGAATTTACCTGGCAAAAGGTAGGAACCGCTTATGGCGCATTGCTCAACGGCATGCTCTCTTAATGCAGCACCTAAGGATCGCCCTGGAGATGCGGTTTCGAGAATAGTAAGATATTGAAAGATTGTCATTTTAAGGAGATAACGCAATGGAATGCAATGGGCCTCATATAAGCATCCCTATGATCGATGTCTTAAAGGCTTTTGCAGATTATAAGGAATTGCATGGCACCCCTCCGGTGGCAGGAAACGAATTAACTTTTCATGTCAATATGCCTACGACGAACTATCTTCAAGAAGTAATTAAAGAATATTCATTTCCTCTTTATTCTCCACGCTCTTTTAATGATCCATTATTGGAATTGATTGAAAAAGGAAGAAATTGTAACTCCAGTATTATTTATGATTTTATTATTTATCATCATACTCATCGTATTATATCGCAGTATTTAAATAATATTCCCGAGACCACTCTGCAAATTGGCCCTGGTGGGTCGCTTGGATGTGAAATATTACTCGCCTTAATGGGAGTACAACAGGCATGCACTCTGGATTTATGTCCCAGGATGGACTTTGATCTGGATCATTTCATGAAATCCTTAGGGACAATCTTTGAAATCATCACTTGGTTGAAAGGCATAAAGCATTTTGATCCTTCCGGCCTTAATATTCCGCCTTACCAGGCGGTGAATGGCTGCTATCAGATAGGCGACAGCATAGTCAAACATTTTTGTCCTCGGGCATTTGAAAATACAGATCTTGAAGAAGAATCAATAGATTTGCTCTTCTCATTTTCTGTCTTGGAACACGTGCGGGACCCTCTGAAGTGCATTCAAGAAACGCGGCGCCTGTTACGTCCCGGCGGCCTGACGGCACATGGCATCGACTTGCGGGACCACCGGAATTTTAAGAAGCCGCTGGAATTCTTGCGGTGGTCGCCGGATGCCTGGGAGCGGATAATGGAGAAATATTGCGAGGAAGACGCCGGAAATTATCTGAATCGCTGGCGCGCCAATGAGTTCAAAGCGGCATTCGAACAGGAAGGTTTTTCCGTGTTGGAGTATGAGGTGCACACAAAAGTGAGCGATGCCGAGATCAGTGCCGGGATGAACCATTTTCACCGGGATTATCGTCAATTTTCAAAAGAAGATTTGGCAATTACGGGTATTTTTATGGTGGCTCGGAAAAACTGACTCGGCTGCTCTCCGGTGATAACCGGCCCCATCGACGGATGCTACTGCAACCGAAAAGAAAAGCAAAACATATTACGCATTGCCCGGGGTTTTACCTGGCAAAAGGTGGGAACCGCTTATGCAGATTTGCCCTCCGGAATGCTCTCCTAAGCCAAGATCCCAGAGGCGTCAATGGGTGCAATAAAGGATGCAAAAAGTTTTGGCTAACATAGCTAATTTTTATATGATCTTGCTAAGATGCCTCCTACAGCCGCCGATTGGATACGGCGGTATAAAAAAGGAGGTATTGGTAATGAAAAGGAATTCAGTGTTGGCGGCGTTGTTATTTTGTTTGGTCATTTTCACTATTACCCCGGTGCTATCCGATAACGTGCCTGCTTCGACGGTATCTGTGCCCATCTACGCATGCACCAGGATTGCCACTTTGCCTTATACAATTAACAATCCCGGCTACTATTACTTGGCCGGTAACCTCTCGTACTTCGACGGACAAGGAATAATCGTTAACTGCGATGATGTCACTATCGATCTCATGGGTTTTTGCATGAGCGGTACTAATCAGGGTCCTGCAGGAGGTTGGTCAGCTGTTCTTATACAAGGAAGGAAAAACGTAGAGGTCAGAAACGGTAGCATGTTCGGTTGGCGTGTGGGGGTTGAGGATTCTGGTCGTCAAGGTTCTGGCAACAGAGCCATCGATGTCCGTATGAGAAATGGTTGTTGGGGTGCATATATGGGTGTTAATGCCATGATAATGAATTGTACCGCTACCGATATGACAGTTGAACCACTTTCCGTTGGCAGTGGAAAGATTATAAATTGTGTACCATAATAATTGTGGTTTCGGTACGTACAAAATGGCACGACAATGTCAGCGGAAATACCAACTATCGCGGGATAATAACCTGGGGACACAACGTCGGACGCTAATTAAATTTTAAGCAAATCGGCAGGGGCGGCCCGGCGGGTCGCCCCTCTTTAAGGGTAAAGGTGAGACATTAACCAGATGGGCGATCCGATTCGAGGCTGAAGGACTTCACAAATTCCGCGGCAAATCTTGCCTCGGAACAATTCTCTTTGACCCAGGCCCAGGAGCGCTGGCACAGATCGGCGTATTCCCGGGGAGCGGCCGCGATCCGGGCCATGAACTCCCCGATCTCCCGGGGGTCCCGGCTCCTGAAGGCGGGGGGAGCGGCAGCATACCAGGGCACCTGCGGGTCCACCGGTTCAAAATAGGAGATGGAGACATTGGCCTGGGCCATGGGCTCCAGCGCCGCGAAGGTCAGCACCGGGGTGCCGAATTGACCGAAGCAGAGCCCGGCCCCCTGGTAGTATTGATCCAGTTGGGCCCGGGGCATTTCCCGGGCCCAGACCACCCGGGGGTTGAGGTTGAGCTTCCGGGCCAGGGCCCGGGAGGCTCCCACATCGGGCCCCTTGGCCACCAGCACCAGTTTTGCCTCCCGGTCTCCGGCAAGGTCCAGGTACTCCCGGAAGGCGCGCAAAATCACATCATTTCCCTTGTTGTCCGAGGAGCGCCGCAAAAGGCCGGACCATACCTGCCGGGTCGAGGAAAAGAAAAAGCGGGCCGCGCCGATCTTGGCTCCCAGCTCCCTCCTGCTGGCAAGCTTGCGGGCTGCCAGCGTTTCCAGGTCTTCGATCTTAAAAAAATGGGGGAGAAAAAACAGGGGCTTATCCGGACAAACCCGCCGGTAGGCCGCCAACTGGTAGGGGGCGATCATGACCGCGGAGGCGTTGGTGAAAGTGCGCCGCGCTTCCCGCCAGTAAAGCAGCAGATACGCCAATAACCCTCTGGGCCAGGCCCACCAGGGATAGCAATAGGCCAGAGACGAAAGGAGACTGACCTGCCAATCCAGGTCGGACCCAAAAGACCAATAATTATATGGCAGGCCGGCTTCCCTGAGGAGATACGCCTTCTGGCCAGTGGCAAGGACGTGAGTGAAGTTGAACTCACGCCGGATCTGACTGAGCAGGGTCTTGACCCGCTTCCCCGACCTTCTGATTTCCCTGAACCTGGGCGTAAGGTCCCAGGGAGCGGAGACCTGGCCATAGTGAAATTGCGTGGAATCATGGCTCTGGTGGGGCTTGGCAATGGAGGCGTAATAGGTTTCCACTCCATGGGCGTTGAGGATTTCCGCCATCCGGTAGGGTAACCCGCCCACTTCTATGGCACAGAAGATCAGATAACTCATCGTTTTTTGCCGTTATTAAGAAAAAGGCCAGAGAATAATGCCATGCAAGTAATAGATCGGATTTTTAGAAAAATATTATAAACTACCACGCTCTCAACACCACAAATTTCCGGGGGTAAAGGCGGCCGCGCCGCCTTCATCTCCCGCCTCCGCAACCCGGGGCGCGGCGAATTCCCGCCAGGCAGCAGGCCCAAGACTTAATCCCGCCAATATTGCCCTCCCGGCATAATTTGTAACTTGCCTGAGTGCGGCTGGGAATTTATTGCCAGAATCGCGGGAGCGTCGTGACCGAATATCTTGATTATTTAAGTTATTTTAATATGTTGCCCTGTGGCTTGTTTATTGCAAGAAATTGATCGGGGAAATTTCTTTGCCACGAGCCGGGACCGGACTGCCACGATGCCAGTCAGTAAAAATGAACCTTTGGCAGAGATCAAGGTGTATTTCCTCCTGGATCGGGTCCAGTCACATTTTATTGAGGAGATCATATGGACTTATTAATCTTGGCGGCATGCCTGTTTTTCGCCTTCTGGTGGCAGGCGATGCAGGTAAAACTGCCATTGCACCCGGACACCGGTCTGTTTATCTACCGGGGGGTTATGGAAAAAGAGGGAATTTCCCTGGAGCCCAAGTTATTCATCAAGCCCGACCGGGATTATTTTTGTGCCGAAGGTTATTTCCCCACCCAATCCAAGGATATTATTTACCATCTTTTTAGATTATGGCGTAAGTTCACTTCCGGAGATATCAAAACTTACCGCTACTATTATGCGGTTTACAATTTATTTACTGTACTGATGCTCTATATTACTGCCAGTTGCTATTTGAATACCACAGCCGGATTAATAGCCGCCTGGATTTATGCGGTTTATTCCGCCAGTCCTTTTGCGGATACGGCGCAATTGCACGCGGAAAATTATGCCAACCTGCTGATCCTGGCCGCGCTTTTCTTCTCCTGGCAGGGCCTGCAACATCAAAGTCTGCTGATGATCTATCTGGCAGGGATGGTCATGGGTTTTCTGGTGATCTCGTTTAAGATTACCTACCTTTTTGAAACCCTGGCCCTATGGCTCGCGTTTATTATTCTCCCCCCGCATTACAGCCTGGCAGGCGCCTATTCGTTGGGATTTGTCTCCTTCATTGTCCTGATGCTGGCCTATTATCTCCGGAAGGGTTGGTGGCAGTTCTTCTGGGCCTGGTGCAATCCCCGGCGGCTCTGGCATTATCGTAAGGTCCCGGCCCGTAATTATGGCACCCAGCCTGCCGTCAGAATCAAGAATCTTCTTGAAAGAAAATATTTAGTGTTTGCCGCGCAGACCGGTTTCCTCTGGTTCGGTCTCCTGGCCTGCCTTTATTGCAATTTTGCCAAGTTTTTCACTGCCCCTGGCATTTTTTTGGGATGCCTGCTCATCGGGTCTTTTTTTAATATTGTTGTGCAAGGCAAGTATTACTCATCGCATTTTTTGGCCGCTCTCCCGGTTATATCAATTATCTCCGCCTGGGGATTAATCTCTATTATTCAGGAACCGGCATCAATTTATAATAGTGCGGCAATAACCGTAGGGACATTATTGCTAATTATCTCTCTGCAACAACTGGCAGGTTATCTTTTTCGTTATAATCCGTTGGAATTCTTCTTAAAATTTTACCATCTATTGAGGCATGATCATATCCTGGCTTTTCTTGCGGCAGAGGTTATTGCCTCTTACATCCAGGAGCGCACCGTGGCCCAAGATAAGATCTTGATGTTGGGTTACAATGCCGAATTGTTCGGCCTGGCCCGCAGGCGGGCCGCGTTGGGACGCCTGGAATTTCCCCTTTGTATCGACCCGGTGATCAATGACCGGTATATCGGCCCGGAATGGCAAGACTGGCTGGTGGAGTCGATCCGGCGTGACCGGCCCAAATACATTGCCGATCTGGATGGGTCATTAGACCTTGAGGCCCTGTGTTCCGCTTCCGGCCTAACTTACCGCCTGGAACGCCTTTTCTACGGCCTCTTCCCGCTCTATGCCCTCACCCTGGAGGACTGCCCCCGGGAGAACCGGCAGCCGGCCCCGGCAGGGATTATTAATCTGGAGGCCGCGTGCAAGCAAAAGCAAGTCAATTTGGCCCGGTGGTTTCTGGAGCAGCCTTTTTCGAAAAAAAGTCAAAACTACCCGGACGCAATCAAAGACTTATGTCAGGATTGGTGTGCCCTCAATAAGGTGGCGCTGGCCCAATAATCATACGCGGGGTAAAAGCCTATGGAACCGGTTCTCCTGCTAGTGCTGACCGGCTTAACCGGGGTGGCTTTCTGGTGGCGCCGCCATTATTTTTCCGCCCCCATCAGTAATGACCTGGGAACTTTTCTTTATTATGCCGAGTTTTACCGTCCTGAATTAAAGAAATATTCAGAATTTTATCTGTCGCCCTATAACAACGGCTTCCACCGCCTGTGCCGACTGGTCTATCGGGCCGGATTTAACAGTCCGCGCTATATCGCCATGCTGGGATGTCTGGTAAGTCTGGCCACCGCCTGGCTGATCTACGGCATTGCCCGCCTGCTCTTCGGCCCGGAGGCTGCCTTTCTGGCGGCACTGGCCTATTTATATTGCACTTCCCTACCGTATTTGACCCATCGCTGGGATTGGATCGAGATCTATAACAACTTTTTCTTCAGCCTGTGCGCCTTGGGAGTGCTCGCGGCCCTGACCTTCCCCGGCTGGCAATTATGGTTGCTGCCTCTGGCGGGTCTGAGCTGCGGCCTGGCCATATTTTTCAAACTCAGTGCGGTGCCCTTCACCCTGGGGACTTCATTTTTCCTGGCTGTTTTTTGGTGGCAAGGCCTTCTGGGCTGGCTGGGATTTTTGCTCTTCCTGGGAGGCGTCTGTCTGCCTTATGGCCTGCAGATGCTGGAGGTGAACCGGACGGAAGAGAAACTTTTTTTTAAGGGTTGGTTAAAGGCCTGGAAAAACCTGTTTCAGTGGAAAAAGGCGGATGTGGCTACGCCCGCCGCCTCTCCGGAGGTGACCGCCAGGAAAATCTTTCATACTGTGGGCCTGGCTTTCCTGCTGCAATGCCTGGTGCCCGTCTGCCTGGCGTTGGCTTATCTGCTTTTGGCCGGCACCGGAGGAGGAGCCCCTTGGGCTTGGCTGCTCGTGCTTTGGCTGGTTTCAGAACTCGTGGTAACCCTGGCCATTCACCGGGTGGGCTGGCTCCACCATTTTTATACCCTCTTGGCCCCCGTCTGTCTTTTGGCTGGCGCCATGGCCGGGGAACTGGGGGATTATTTGAGTAGGGCCAGTTTTCCTTTGCCCCCCGCCGGGGCCCTGGCTCTGGCCGCATTGCTGCTAATGACCTGGCTGTCCGCCCTGAATATCCGGGAAAACGGCCATTATTTTCCTCAAAGGTATTTTCATACGCAGGAAGAGGATCTATTTGACAAGGTGGTCAAGGTTATTCGGCAACATACCGGGCCGGAGGACTACATCTTTCAATGGGGGGCGAATTTTCATATTGCCGTCCGCTCTCACCGCCGTTCCGCTTTGCATTTGGGCTTCACCTTCTGCTTTCTACCCAATATCGAACAGTCATTGCCTCATTGGCGCCATTATCTGCTGGATGGCTTTTTAAAAACCCCGCCCCAACTCCTGTTTATTATGCCCGGCCTGGCAGGGCAATTTCCCTTTGAGCTGCTGGCGCGGCTGGCCAATCTGCGTTTTGCCCCGCTGGGCCAGCTCCTGGTGGACGATACCCCGGTCATTTACCGCCGGGTGGAGGCGCCGCCCACGGAATTCTGGGAAGCCTGGCTCCGGGATAACACCTTGCCCTCCGGGGTTTCGAGCGTCCAGCATCTGATCAGATTTTTCACGTACTATATGGACTCCAGAGCCGGGCAGGGCAAGATCAACGACCAGGATTTATGGATCCTCCAGGAACTGGCCAATGGCGATCCCGATTTGCGGGAGTGCTACCAGCGCCTGAAAGAGCGGCAAGGGCAGACGGTGAATATTTCCGTCTTTGCCGCCCGCAATGGCGAAAATACCGGGACCC
>JAKAGH010000030.1 GCA_021817645.1 Deltaproteobacteria bacterium | reverse complement strand
GAAATTAGCATGTGTTCAATAATAAATATGAGTATGCATTTAGGAACAAAGTGCTAAAGTGTTTAGAAATGGAATTTAACACCTGTTGCAAAATGAAACGAGGTTAATGAGACGCTATGTTTGAAGAGGATTTGGACAGGTATTGGAAAACCGTAGTCAGCACCATCCGGGATGGGATCATGATCGTCGATACCATGGGCACCATCGTTTCGGTCAACAAAGCCCTGGAAACCATGACCGGCTATAGCCGCGAGGAGCTGGTCGGTCAGAAGTGCTCAGTATTGAACTGCAGCATCTTTAGCCTGGCCCGGGAGAAAAGTGGCGGACACTGGTGCGTGCTCTTCAATACCGGGAATCTCAACGTGCGCCAATGCACGCTGATGCGGCAAGACGGCAAGTATGTACATGTGTTAAAAACCGCATCTCTGCTCCATGACCGCAAAGGCAAAGTGATAGGTGCGGTGGAAACGATCACGGACATCACGGAGATCGTTGCCAAAAACAAGCAGATAGCCGCTTTTCGCCGCCAGCTCCGCTCCGAGGATGCTTTTCAAGGTCTGATTGGCGCCTCAGCCGCCATGCAGCAAGTCTATGATCTTATTGAAAACGCAGCCCGGTCAGACGCCCCGGTGATCATCCTGGGCGAAAGCGGCACCGGCAAGGAACTCGCAGCTAAAGCCATTCATCAGTTGGGGGAGCGGAAGAAGGGGCCTTATGTCAAGGTGAACTGCGCCGCCTTGACTGAATCTCTGCTGGAAAGCGAGCTCTTCGGACACGTAAAAGGAGCCTATACGGGCGCCTATAAAAGCCGGGCCGGGAGGTTCGAAATGGCCCATGGCGGAGACCTCTTTCTGGATGAGATCGGCGATCTGCCCTTTTCTACCCAGGTAAAACTCCTGCGGGTGCTGGAAGAGAAAGTGATCGAGCGCGTCGGCGACAACAAGTCCGTCCCCGTCGATGTCCGCATTATCTCAGCTACCAATAAAAACCTGCCCGGTTTGGTGGAAAAGGGCACCTTCCGCAAGGATTTCTATTTCCGGATCAACGTCATCCCGATCTATCTTCCGCCCCTCCGGGACAGGGCCCAAGATATCCCTCTATTGGCTGAATCTTTTTTTCGCAAGATCAGCCTAAAAAACGGCAAGACCATTGAGGGAATAAGCAGCAGCACGATGGAAGTTCTCATGAAATACTCCTGGCCGGGCAATATCCGGGAACTCAAAAGCGCGTTCGAATATGCTTTTGTCACCTGCCAGGATCAATTGGTTCAGCCCCATCATCTGCCACCGGATATTCTCAAGGAAGAAAACGTTACCCTGGATGAAAAGGTGGTAGCGCCCACCAAGCGAGAGATCCGGAAACAACAGCTGATCGATGCCCTGGCCCGGGCCAAAGGCAATCAATCGGTAGCCGCGGAAATCTTAGGGGTTTCCCGGGTTACCATCTGGAATCGCATGAAACGCTTCGATATCAAGTACAACCGATACCTCGAATCGTCGGCTGAAGATCTCAAAAACGGTACCGTCAAAGAGGGAATTTGATAGACTCCAGATGGAGGATTCCATCCTTTGATTCACTAACCTAGCTGCGCTTTCGAGCACCATTCTTAGCTGGTGGCCGCGTTTTCTCTTGATCCTCCCTAAAATTTTTTCTAGGAACCATCTTGCGTTGGATGTATACTAAATCAATAGTATAGTCTAGGCAGTCAACCAGGCCTGGGGCCATGAGTTCAGCAGCCTGAAAGAAGGCGCAGCCGGGTAACCGCAGGTCAGGTCGAATGGTCTATGGATAAAATGAAGAGAAAGGCCATGGCCGAACCGATCCAAGCTGCAAGGAATCCGAGGCGCGGCAACCGTCTGGCAATTGGGCTTATCTTCCTGATTCTTACTCTGGGGATAGGGCTTCTTCTGCTGGCCGGCGGTTGCAGCCGCGACGACGAGAAGGTGGTGGTGGACTTCTCCAAGACCGTGCCGGTGGAACGCCCCGGAGATAAATCTGCCCCTGACCCGCCGTTGCGGGTCGCAGTGGCCGCCATGGTTTCACCCCGGGAGACCTTCAACCTTTACCGGCAGCTTCTGGAGTATCTCGGCCACAAGTCGGGCAGAAGACTGGAATTGGTGCAGCGCAAGACTTATGCCGAGATCGATGAGCTTTTAGGGAAGAGCCAGATCGACCTGGCCTTCATTTGCTCGGGACCCTATGTCTGCGGCAAAGAAAAGTACGGCTTTTCCTTGCTGGCCGTCCCTGAAATCCACGGCAGCCATTTCTACCACGCCTACCTCATCGTCAATAAAGACAGTCCCTTCAAGAGCCTGGAAGACTTGAAAGGCCATACCTTTGCCTTCACCGACCCGGATTCCAACACCGGCAGACTGGTGCCCACTTACTGGCTGGCGGCAATCAAACAACAGCCGGACACCTTTTTTAGCCGGATCATTTATACTTACAGCCATGACAACTCCATCATGGCCGTGGCCCGGGGGCTGGTGGACGGCGCGGCCGTGGATGGGTTGATCTGGGAATACTACCAGGCGAAGACCCCGGACTTTACCTCTAAGACCCGGATCATCAAAAAATCTCAACCCTTCGGCATCCCGCCCCTGGTGGCCTCCAAACAACTGTCCGGTGAAACCAAGACCCAAATCCAGCGGTTGCTTTTCTCCATGCATCAGGATCCGGAAGGCAAGAAGATCCTGGCGGAATTGATGATCGACCGCTTTATTCAACCCCGGGAAGAGTGGTATGACTCCCTGCGGGAGATGGCCCAGCGCCTGGACCGCAGGGGAGAGAAGCCGCATGCGCCCTAAGAGTCTGAAGAGTAAGCTTCTGGGCCTGGTTTCGGCCCTGGTGATTTTTAGCGGGCTCATCATTGCCGTCCTGGTCACCCGGCAATACAGCGCGGCGCTGCATCAGGCCATGATGGGCCAGGCGGGGAATATGGCCCATGCCGTGGCCCTGGACGCAGCTGATAAAATTCTCACCAACGATCTGGTGGGCCTGCAGAGGATGTTGGAGCAACAGACTGCCAGCAACCCCGTGGTGGGTTATCTTTTTGTTATTCGGGACGGCCAGGTTCTGGCCCATACCTTCGAGGGGGGCATGCCCGCCGACCTGGTGCAGGCCAATGCCCCCGTCTCCACGGACCGGGCCAATTTTCGGGAAATCGTTTCCGTCCAGGGACAGCATTTTCTGGATACGGCCTGGTTCATCTTTGGAGGCAAAGCCGGAGTCTTGCGCCTGGGCTTTTCCGAGGAAAACTACCGGCGGCAAGTCACCGGCTTATTGCTGGAGATCGGGCTTTTCACCCTGGGAATCCTCATCGTCTCTTTGGTGGGCAGCCTCTTATTTGTGCGGCGAATAACCCGACCTCTGGCTTGCCTTGTCCAGGCGACGCAAGAGATTGACCGGGGCGAAGCGAACGTGCAGGTTGAGGTGCAGGGGCAGGATGAGATCGCCACCCTGGCGGCATCCTTTAATCACATGGTCAGCCGCCAGCAGGAATACACCCGCCGTCTGGAAGAGCAGGCCATGGAACTGGAACGTGCCCACGGCCAGACCGTCACTGCCTGCAAAATCGTCCAGGAGGTTAGCGCCCTGCGCAGCCTGGATGAAATGGGTGCTATTTTGCTAAAAAGACTGAAAGACACCATGCTCTGCCAGCATGTGATATTGGCTGTTCTTAGCCCTGCCCAGGATACGCTCTATGTCCTGTCAGGCCAGAAAGCCAGGATATTCCATGACCCGCAAATCATCAAAACTGTAAAGGACAACTTCAAAGGGCTGAAAAATGTTACGTTCTCTCGCCGCAAACTTTTCAAGGCGCCTTTTGTCCCCGAGGATTTTAACCCGGTGGAACGCCAGGCTATTATCCCCTTAAGCAGTGATAAAGTTTGCGGCGCTGCAATCATAGCCTGCCCCGGAGGATGCACCTGCAATCAGGAAGAGACCGAGCGGGTCCGCCTCATATTGAGCCAAACAGCCGGAGCCCTGGGCCGTGCCGTGCTTCACGAAGATGAAGTCATCGGGCTCAAAAAGCGGCTTGATGCGGCCACCGGCTTCGGCGATTTGATCGGCAAAGACCCAAAGATGCAGCTGGTCTATAAGTTAATCGAGGACGTGGCTACTGCGGACGCCACGGTTCTGATCCAGGGGGAAAGCGGCACCGGCAAGGAACTGGTGGCCCGGGCTATACACCAGCATAGTCCCAGGAAAGATGGACCATTTGTAGTAATCAATTGCTCGGCGTATCCTGCCACGTTATTGGAGAGCGAACTTTTCGGCCACGAAAAAGGGGCCTTTACCGGGGCCTTGCGCCAGAAGGCAGGCCGTTTTGAACAGGGCAATGGGGGTAAGGTTTTTCTGGATGAAGTAGGAGACATTCCCTTAGCGGCACAGGTCAAATTGTTACGGGTATTGCAGACCCGGAGATTTGAGAGGGTAGGAGGTGAGCAGACGCTCACGGTGGATGTGCGCATTTTGGCGGCTAGCCATAAGGATTTGGTCCAAGAGGTAAAAAACGGCAACTTTCGAGAGGATCTCTTCTACCGCCTCAACGTCATCCCGATAACACTGCCGCCGTTGCGAGAGCGAAAAAATGACATTCCCTTGCTGGTCGAACATTTCCTGAAGCTTTTTGCCGCGGCCAAGGGGAAAGACATCCAAGAGCTTAGTTCTGAAGCATTGCGATTACTCTTGAATTACTCCTGGCCGGGCAATGTCCGGGAACTGGAAAATACTGTCGAACACGCGGTTGTTCTGGCCAAGGCAGGACAGGTGGAAGCCTGGGATTTACCTGCCGCTATTCAATCTAGTTTGCCGGGGGGCTCGCCTACCCTCTCCCAGAGGGAGGGAAAAGCCCTCTTGGAAATTCTGGAGGAGTGTGGTTGGAATAAAAAATTAGCAGCCCAGCGTTTGGGCGTTAGCCGCAGTACCCTTTACCTCATGCTGAAAAGGCATAAGATTTCCGGTTCCAAACTCACCACTCATTAATTCATCGCCTCATTTTCCACTTGATTAATGTCTTAAGGGCCATGATCGCGTCCGAATATCGGACACAGACAACTAGTTGAAATAATTGCTAATCCATTTCAGTGTCTGAGGTCTCGTGTCCGGTTGGCCGTGCCGGCCAACGTCCTCACCCATTTCATAAAAATTCTCCTATACGTATTGTCTCCTGATATCAACTAGATATATTCACCTTAAAGAAATTTTACCGGCCAGGAAATCTGGCCTGAAATATGCTTCCCGCCCAGGTAGAGAACCCTAAATTATGGGAATTGAGGAAGCAGGCATGGGCAGGCCCAAGGTGGCGGTAGTTGATGCCGATAAGCAGAATTGCCTCGAAGTCTGCGCCTTGTTGGACCAGGCCAACATTCCCGCCGCCTCGATCCATACCCTGAAAGTTTTGGCCGACCACTTGCAGAGGGAGCCGGTCGCCGTGTTGATCATTGACCTGGATAGCTTGCCTGTCGACAACACCTTCTTTCGGAGCCTTAAAAAACAATACCCAAACCTGCATATTTTTTGTCTTTCCACCCGCACTCACCACCCGGGGCTGGAAGAGGCCATGGGATCGCATATCTGCGCCAGCCTGGCCAAGCCCTTAAATTCCGAGGAACTTTTTTACTGGCTTAAGGCCATTGCCGAAATTGAGCCTGTAGGCAGCACTTGAAGAACCGTTAAAAGTAAACTTCAGCAGGGAGAATTCATGGTGGAGCAAACCGAAAAACCCGAATGAAAGGCTTGGTCTTTTAGTGCGGGGAATATGAATGAAGGAGATGTAGCATGGACAGACGTTCTTTTCTGAAGGTTAGCGGTCTCATAGGCGGCACTCTGGGAGCGGCCGATCTTTTAACCATTGGAGACGCGCTTGCCAACCCTAATGCTGACCGAACCGCCAGCCTGCCCGTGCTCGATCGTGTCAAAGCCGAGCCGGGCGAAGACGTGCTTATCCGCATGCAGCGTGAGCTGGTTAGGGCGATGAACAAACCCCTTGAGAAGCGGCGCTGGGGGATGATAATCGACACGCGCAAGTGCGTCGCGTGTCATTCCTGTACTGTGGGCTGCATCATGGAAAACAAGCTCCCTCCCGGGGTGGTCTACCGCCCGGTGATCGACCAGGAAATTGGCAGCTATCCCAATGTCAGCCGCAGGTTTCTGCCCCGCCCCTGCATGCAATGCGATAATCCGCCTTGCGTTCCGGTCTGCCCGGTGAAAGCCACCTGGAAGCGTCCCGACGGGGTGGTGGTGATTGATTATAACGTCTGTATCGGCTGCCGGTACTGCATCACCGCCTGCCCCTACCAGGCCCGGACGTTCGATTTCGGGCAAAACTGGGACCATAACGCCGCCCACGGAAACGACGGCGGCCTGGCGCTGGAGACATGCCGAAAATATGCGCAAGAGCCGTCTTTTGAGTATGGCACCACCTGGAGCCGCAGCGAAGGCGTCATCCCCAAAAGTCCGGTGGGCAACGCCCGCAAGTGCACCTTCTGCGTACACCGGCTGGAGCATCGGCAATTGCCCATGTGCGTCACGACCTGCCTTGGGAGAGCGACTTTATTCGGCGATCTCAATGATCCGGCCACCCTCGTATCCCAGCAGGCCGTACGAAACAACGCCGTGAGCTTGAAACCAGAGCTTGGTACCGAACCTAAGACTCGTTATCTGCTTTAACGCCAAGGAGGTCAAAATGGCTGTCTCTTCCGTCTCTGCAATTGGCATTGCCAGTCCTGCCAACCGGGCGCGCCTGTTATGGGCCCTATGGATTCTGGCGGCAATCATAGGGGGGCTTGGTTTTCTTGAGCGTTTGCTCCACGGCGACCAGGCAACGGACTTTTCCAGCTATATCCCCTGGGGTCTTTGGGTGGCCGCGTATATCTACTTCAGCGGCTTGTCGGCCGGCGCCTTCCTGCTTGCCGCCACCATCTATGTTTTTAGAATCCGGGTGCTCGAACCGATTTTCCGCTTGTCACTTCTCCTGGCCGCGGTTACTCTTCCCATGGGTTTGTTGCTGATCGGCTTTGACCTTGGCCATTTGGAAAGGGCATTCCTGGTCATCATCCGCCCCCAGTTTCATTCGATGATGGCTTGGATGGTTTGGCTTTATACCGCCTACCTGATCTTGGTGGTCGTTATGCTGTGGTCGAGTTACAATAGCGATCGGCCCGGCAGGGATCCCGAGGCGGTGACCAAAGATCGGGCCAGGCTGCGCGTGCTGGCAATGATTGGCATCCCGTTGTCTATAGGGTTTGCCGGAGGCGTCGGCGCCCTGTTTGCGACCCTCGCAGCCCGCGAGTTTTGGCACTCTTCCTTATTCCCTATCTTTTTTTTGGTGGGGGCCTTGACGTCCGGCACGGCCTTGGTGACCGCGGTGGTTGCCTGGCAATGGCCGTCACGTGATGCCGCCTGGAAAGACCTCGTTACTTTATTGGGTCGTACTGTCCTGGTGTTGATCCTCATCGATTTAATCCTGGAATTGGCGGAGTTTATGACCCCGTCATGGTATCAGATCGGCTCGTTTTACGAGCTCACCAGGTATGTTCTGTTTGGACCTTACTGGTATGTGTTCTGGGTGGTGCACCTGCTGCTGGGCGTCATCGTGCCGATTGTGCTGCTGGCTAAAAACCGCAGCCCGGTGGTCACGGGAGTGGCTGCGGCCCTGGTGGCGATTACCTTCTTTGCGGTGCGGTTGAATCTGGTGATTCCCGGTCTGGTTACTCCGGAACTCCGCGGCTTGGAGCAGGCGTACCGCGACCCCATCGGCAACAGGCTTACCTTCGCCTATTTCCCTGCCTGGTTTGAGTGGCAAGTGCTCTTGGGCGCGATTGCTTTCGGAGTTGCCCTTTGGTACGTCTTGATACGCCTATTCCCGCAGGTTCTCCCCAGTCCTGCGCAATCCAGTGAGGTGGGCCAATGAACGAGAAAAATGAGAAGGGAAAAGTAAGCCGGCGGTATTTTGTCACCGCCTGCAGCGCCCTGGCCGGCGGCGTGGCCCTCGGCGTGTGGGGCTGCCAGAGCTCTGACCAAAAGGCCTTGGATGGCACCAAACCGGGGCCCTATCCACTGGCTGACCCCGAGAACGTCATCCACACCTCCTGCCTGCAATGCAACACGCAGTGCACCCTCAAGGTCAAGCTCCAGGATGGCTTGGTCACCAAAATCGACGGAAATCCCTATGGCGCTGATACCTTGTACCCGCACTTGCCATTCGCCACCCCGCCCCAGGAAGCCGTCGCGGTCGACGGGGCGATTTGTCCCAAGGGTCAAGCCGGGGTGCAGACCATCTACGACCCTTACCGGGTGCGCCGGGTCCTCAAACGCGCAGGGGCTCGCGGCTCGAACAAATGGCGCGCCATTTCCTTTGAGCAGGCCATCCAGGAGATCAGCCAGGGCGGCCAACTGTTTGCCGACATTGGTGAAAAACGCGTGGTGCCGGGGTTCCATGAAGTCATCAAGCTGCGGGATGCTAAGCTGGCAAAAGAGCTGGCTGCGGATGTGACGAGCATCCGTAGCGGCAAGATGACCGTAGAGGCTTTCAAAGCAAAAAACTCCGTACATCTGGACCTGCTAATCGATCCGGATCATCCCGACCTGGGACCCAAGAACAATCAATTCGTCTTGCAGGGCGGACGCATCTCCCCGGATCGGGACGTGATCACTAAACGTTTCACTTTCGGGACCCTGGGATCGGTTAATTGGTTCGGGCACACCACCATTTGCGAGCAGGCTCATCATGTGGCCTTCATGTACTCCCTGGCTCAATGGCACGGAAAAGACGATAAATTCTCCTGGGCCAAAGGCCCCAATCATATGAAGCCGGATTATACCCGGGCAGAGTTTGTGATCTTCTGGGGCACGGGCTTCAATGAAGCGAATTTCGGGCCTACCTCGCTGAGCCCCCGGGTGTCGCAGGCCATCGTCGACGGCAAGCTCAAGATCGCCGTGATCGACCCGCGGCTGTCGAAAAGTGCGGCCAAGGGCTGGTGGATTCCCGTAAGTCCCAACGGCAACCTGGCACTGGCCATGGCCATGACCCGATGGATCATCGACAACCAGCGCTATGACGAAAAGTTCCTGCGGAATGCCAACAAGGCCGCAGCCCATGCTGCAGGCGAGAAAAGCTGGACCAATGCCACCTGGCTGGTGAACCCTAAAACCGGCAAATTTCTCCGTGCCGCCGAGGCGAACGTAGGAACCTCAAACCAGTTCGTGGCGCTGGTTGGGGGCGCACCCGTTGCCGTAGACCCCTCGGACACCAAGGCCGCGGTGGTGGGAGACCTGGATGCGGCGACTACTATTAACGGCATTCCTGTTTCATCAAGCTTTAGACTGCTCAAGGAGGCCGCAGCCATCAAAAGTCTGGCTGAATACGCCGAAATTGCCGGATTGGCAGCATCTCAGATTGAAGCCTTGGCCAGGGAGTTTACCGATCACGGGAAAAAGGCCGCCATCGACTTTTACCGAGGTCCCATCAAGACGACTTTTGGCTATTACACCGCGCAAGCGATAATCATCCTGAACTTCCTCATCGGCAACGTGGACCATGTGGGCGGCTTCATGAAAGGAGGCGGCGCCTGGGATGGCAGCGGCGGCAAGCCAGGCCAGCCGTTCCCAGTGGCCAAGCTGCATCCGAACGTGCTGACGCCCTTCGGAGTCAAACTGACGCGGGAAAGTTCAGGTCCGTATGAAACCTGCACCCTCTTCAAACGGGACGGCTATCCGGCCAAGCGACCCTGGTTTCCCTTTACCGACGATGTGTATCAGGAGATCATCCCTGCGGCCAACGCCGGCTACCCCTATCCCATCAAGATTCTCTGGCTTCACTACGGCACCCCGGCGATGGCCACGCCCGCCGGGCACCTCCAGATCAAGATGCTCCAGGATACCGGGAAAATTCCGCTTTTCATCGCCACGGACATCGTGATCGGCGAGACCAGCATGTACGCCGACTACATCTTTCCGGACCTGTCATATCTGGAGCGATGGTCCAACCCCCTGGGTACCAGCCCCGTGGTCCTCACTCAAATCAGCAAATTCAGACAACCCGTCACGGCGCCGATCACTGAGGTCGTCAAGATTGATGGGGAGGAAATGCCGATCAGCATCGATGCCACCATGATTGCCCTAACCAAAAAGCTGGGATTATCCGGATTTGGCAAAGACGCTTTCGGGCCCGGTCAAAACCTGGACCGGCCCGAGGATTTTCACTTGAAGATGATTGCCAATCTTGCCGCCGGCGATAAGCCCGGTGACGGGGTGCCCGGGGCTGACGGAGCAGAGATGGAGTTATTTCGCAAAGCCAGGCGGCATCTGCCCAAGGCCGTTTTTGACGAACAGAAATGGCAGGCCGCAGTCGGTCCCCTTTGGCCGCAAGTGGCCTATCTGCTCAACCGCGGCGGACGGTTCGAGGTTCCATCGGGTGCTTACGAAGGGGGGTTCGCCAAGCACCCCTGGGGGAACCAGCTGAATATTTATATCGAGCCGGTCGGTTCAGGCATCCACGCGGTGCAGGGCAAGAGGTTGTCGGGCGTGCCGGTTTATCAGGAGTCTGAATCCTTCGATGGCAAGCCGGTATCGTACCCCAATGAGTTTGACCTGGAACTGATCACATTCAAGGAAATTCATGGCACCCAATCCCGCACGATTGGCAATTACGCGGCGCAGATGGCAATAATGCCGGAGAATTTCATCAACATCAATAAAATTGACGCACAGCGCCTCGGCTTGCGTGACGGCGACACCGTGCGGGTCGAGTCCCCTGAATTCAAAGGGAGCTTCGAATTGGGACCCGGCCAGGCGCCAAGCAAAGTGGAGGGGAAGGTCCGCGTCGTGCAAGGACTGCGGCCGGGAGTCATCAGCATATCTTTTCATTATGGCCACTGGGCCTACGGGGCACGCGATGTCGAAATAGATGGCCAACGCATCCCCGGCGAGCCGGCGCGCGGCAAAGGATTGCAGTCTAATGCTGCGATGGCTGTCGATGGTTACCTTAAGGATGTGTGCCTCACGGACCCTATCGCTGGCGACAGCGCCTTCACCGGCACGCGGGTAAAGCTGGTCAAGGTAGCCTAGGCGTACGCCTGGTGAAGGTCTGAAACAGGAGTCTAATGAGATGGAACAAGCCGCAGGTTCTATGGTGCAAACCTTTGAGGAGTTGCTCGCCGGTTCGGTAGCGGCCCACGGCCACCTCTGCCCGGGCCAGATTGTGGGGGTGCGCATGGCCATGTTGGGCCTGCGACTTCTTGATTTTGCGGCCCCGCCGACCTATCCCCAACTGAAGCAGCTCATCGTCTTTATCGAAATGGACCGCTGCACCGGCGATGCGGTGGCCTTTGTCACCAACGCCAAGCTGGGGCGGCGGTCCCTGAAATTTGTAGATTATGGTATCATGGCCGCCACCTTCTTGAACCTGGAAACGGATCAAGCCTTTCGGATCGTCTCCACCGAGGAGTCCCGGGATTTGGCAGTCCTTTATGCGCCGGCAGAACCGGATTATCGGCGGCAGCAACTGGAAGCCTACCAGGTCATGCCGGACAGCGTCCTTTTCCGGGTCCAGGAGGTGCAGGTGGACCTGACCCCCTTTGACCTGCCTGGGCCCACCCGCCGGAAAGTCTCCTGCGTGCAGTGCGGACAGGTGGTGCGGGATGGCCGGGAGGTAGTTAAGGACGGCCAGCCGTATTGCCGTCCCTGCGCCCGGGGGGGGTATTTCCGGAACGCCAAAGAAATCGCCTGGGGCGACATGAATTGGTCCCCTCAATCGCAGATTAAAGAGACGAAGCCCCGGACCGGGGCTGGGCAACTTGAAGAACGTCCCGCGCTGCTGAGTTAAGGATAAAAGACTGAGGGGCGGCTTCAGAGGGAAACAAAATGATTAAAACCATCAGCCTGGAAGAGGCAGTGGGTACGCAACTGGCCCACGATATTACCGAAATCCGCCCGGGAGAATTCAAAGGCCCTGCTTTCCGCAAAGGGCACACCGTTTGCGATGAAGATTTATGCCGCCTCCAGCGTCTGGGGAAGAATCATCTGTACGTCATTGACCTGGAGGAGGATGAAATCCACGAGAACGAGGCCGCGGCCATCCTGGCCGGAGCCCTGGCCGGGGAGGGGGTCGTCTGGGAAAACAACCCCCGGGAAGGCAAGATCAATCTGCATGCCGCCTGGGATGGCCTTCTCCAGGTTAACGTTCAGGCTTTGTCTGCTTTTAATTTAGTGGAGGAAGTCATGTGCGCCACCCTTCATAATCATACCCTGGTGCAGCAGGGCGCGCTGGTGGGGGGCACCCGGGCTCTGCCCCTGATCATGAAGCGGGCCGTAATTGAGAGGGCCGCGGCCATCGCCCGGCAGAACGGCGCGGTGCTGATGGTGCGGCCCCTGCGCCGGGCCCGGGCCGGGCTGATCATTACCGGCAACGAAGTCTATCATGGTTTGATCCAGGATCGTTTCGCGCCCGTGTTGTCGGCCAAGATTGAATCCCTGGGATCGGAAGTAGCCGCCCTGGCTTTTACTCCGGATGAAGCCGGGGCCATTACCTGGGCGATTCACTCCCACCTGGAGCAAGGCTGCGATCTGCTGCTGCTGAGCGGCGGCATGAGCGTGGACCCGGATGACGTCACCCGCCACGCCATCCGCCGGGCGGGCGCCGCGGAAATGCATTACGGCGCCGCGGTCCTGCCCGGAGCCATGTTCCTGGTGGCTTATCTGGGAGAGGTGCCCCTGCTGGGAGTGCCCGCCTGCGCTTTGCACCATCGCATCACCGCCCTGGATCTGGTGCTCCCCCGCATCCTGGCGGGAGAAAGAATCGGCCAATTGGAGCTGGCCCTACTGGGCCACGGCGGCCTCTGCAGGGACTGCCCGGAATGCAGCTACCCGCATTGTCCTTTCGGCAAAGGCATGTAGGTGAGGTATGAGAGAAGACCCCGGCGCCGCGAAAATCAATTACCTGCGCCTTTCTGTCACCGACCGGTGCAATCTCCGCTGCCGGTATTGCACTTATTGGCGGGACTGGAGAAAGCTGCCGTCCGGGGAAATCCTGCGCTATGAGGAACTGCTGCGCCTGGCCGCCATCGCTGCGGAAATGGGCATTTCCAAGGTCCGGATTACCGGGGGCGAACCCCTGGTGCGCCGGGGCTTGGTGGATTTCATCGGCAAGCTGCACCAGGTTGCCGGCATCGCCAAAGTCTGCCTGACCAGCAATGGGGTGCTGCTCGAGGAATTGGGGCCAGCTCTTTATGAGACGGGTCTGCGCCATCTCAACGTCAGCCTGGACACCCTGCGGCGGGAGCGGTACCGGCAGATCACCGGCCGGGATAATTTAGCGGCAGTTCTGGCCGGGCTGGAGCGGGCTGCGTCTCTGGGCTTTCATCCTCTCAAGATTAATTGCGTGGTGCTCCAAGGCATCAATGACGATGAACTGTTGGATCTGGCCCTGCTCGCCCGGGATCATCCCTGGCAGGTGCGCTTTATCGAGCTGATGCCCACTGTGTCCCAGGAGTGGTGGCAGCGTCATTTTCTACCTTTATCGGAGGTGCTGCGGCGGCTCACCGTGCTGGGACCCTTGATGCCGTCAACCTGTTCGCCTACAGACGGGCCCGCCCGGATTTTCCGGCTGCCGGGATTCCAGGGAGAGTTGGGTTTCATCACCCCCATGACCGGGCATCATTGCCGCACCTGCAACCGTCTGCGCCTTACGGCCGACGGCAAACTGAGACCCTGTCTGATGCAGCCTGGCGAACTCGACCTGAAAGGGCCTCTGCGGCTGGGCCTGGGGGATGGTTTATTGGGTTACCTGTTTCGGGAAGCCTTGGATCTGAAAGCTGGAAATGCTGCTTCCCCCTTAGCCCCTTCTCACCATCCGGGCCGCTCTATGATCAGCATCGGCGGCTGACTTATCAGGAGTTAGCCTTAATTAAAGCCTTCAGAAGGCGATGACACGCTTTTCCCCGCCTGTCTCTAAATAGAGTTCAGCGAAATACGTGACCGAATCGGCCTTGGTCCAGAGACCCACATAGCCGGCTAACGGCCTCTCCGCAGTATATTCCAGCAGCAGTTCGTCATCCAGATAACCTTTCAGGGTATTGCCCTTGATCTCCACGGCAATGAAGTACCACTGGTCCTTTTTGATGGGCCGCGGCACCGTGGCCCGCGTCAAACGCTTGCCATTGACGTATTCGAAGAGAATGAAGTTGTCCTCCAGGGCATTGATCCGCAGGACCAAGTAGTTGTTGATGTTGCGGATGCCGAAGGCCAGGCCCCCGGCCTGGTCGATGCTGCCGGCTTCAGGCTTGACCTTGACCCGCAGGGTTCCCGCCGAAATTTCGCTGTCTCTGACGATGGCCAGGGGGAAATAAAAGTAGGCCTCGATATTATCCAATAGTTCAAGATATTTGTGCCCCATCACCTTGCCCATGAAGTTGGCCAGGCCGGCGGTGAGGATGCTCCCATATTCGGAGCCGTCTTGCTGCAGCAGCTTCCGGCCCATGGCTTGGACCACCTTCCAGTTGCCGGTGTGGGTGTAGAATCCGGGGATACGGTCCTCCTGAGCCTGTTGCAGAAAATCGTAGTCCCCCTGGAAAAAGGCCTGGATCATTCGTTGCACCGAGGCTTCGTTGGTGATGGCCAGGTCCAGCAGCCGGCTGCTGGCCAGAAGCCGGCCCACCTGGTCCAAGATACTCTCCATGGCTTGGGGGTCATAACCTGAGAGGGTGGCATCCAAAAGGTCGCCGGTGACGCTGATTTTGAAGCCCAACTGGGACAGCACGTTGCCCAGGAAGTTGAGGCGCAGTGACTTGCCATAATAGGTCCCGGCCCCCCCGGCAAATCGCAGAAAAATACGGTTCTGCGCCGGATCGTCGCTCAGGTAAGCATCAAGATTGGCGAAATGGTAGCCGAATTTAGCGCTCAGATTCAGATACTCCCGGGACAGGATGGCATAGCTCTCTCCGCCCGGCAGATTCTCAGGTCCTGTCATCATCCCTCGGGCCATGAGTTGCATGAGATTTCTGGCATCCACGGTAACGCCGCCCTTCCAGGTGATGCCGGGATGGCAAAAGCCCTTCCACAGGGCCTGCATGGGCAAGGAGGCCAAATGGTCCGGGGTGATGGTATCGCAGGTGGTAAGACCGGCCTGAAGACCGCCGCCCAGATCGATGAGATGCAGGACCAGGGGAATGTCGGTGGTCATCCTGACGGAGGTGGCGCGGTCGGCCCCCTCGGCAAGTCCGAACATCTCCTGCATGACCATTTCGTGGGCGTAGCGGATGATATCATGGAAGGTCCGGCAGCCACGGGGAGAGAAAGACGGCTCCTGGGGATCTGTGAGGTTCAAAGGGGCGATCTTATCCAGAAAGTCCCGCAGACGGCGTTGCAAGGGGCTCTCGAAGATGGGCCGCCGGGCGGGCCGGGCCGCATGGGCCAACTCCGGGACGAGGCCTTGATAGACGATCCCCTGGTCTTCAACCCCCCCGGCCACCAGGGTGACGGGGGCGCCATCCGTTAGCGCCGCGGTAGCCCGCCCGACGTTAAAGAGGGCCGGGACCCCGAACTCCCGGGCCACGGAAGCCAGGTGGCAGGTGACACTGCCCGCCTCGGTAATGATGCCCTTCACCTGCCCCAAGTTCCGGGCGTGATCAGGGGAGGCGGTGCGGCACACCAGGATGGCATCCGCAGGCCGCTCCCGGTCCGGCTCGCCTTCTGCCAGAAAGACATGCCCCCCGGCAATCCCGGGCGAGGCCACCTGACCCCCGGCCAGCAGCACCGGGTGGCCTGGAAAATTTTGGGGCAGAGCCTCCTTCTCGGTCTTGCCGTGCACCAGTCCCAGGGGCCGGGATTGCAGAAGGTAAAGTTGTCCCTGGTGGTCCAGGGCCCATTCCACGTCCTGCGGTCCATGGAAATATTCCTCCAGTTGCAGACCGTACCGGGCCAGGGCCAGGACCACATCGTCGTCCAGACAAGGCAGCTCCTGCTCTGCTTCCGGCACCTTTTCCAACCGGATGCCGCCTCCCTGCAGGTTGACCAGACGGTGAGTCTTCTTGCCGATAAGCCGCCTGGTGATGGCGACCGTCTGCTTGTCGAGAAAAAAGTCATCCGGCTGGGCCTCACCGCTCACCAGGTATTCCCCCAAACCCCAAATGGCGCTGACCTTGAGCCGGTTGGCGCCAGGCCGGGCCGGGTCAACCGTATAGAGGACGCCGCTGGCCCGGGCCTCCACCATCATGATACCGGCCACGCACATGAGAGTGTCCCAATCTTCCAGGCCGTAGCGCAGCCGGTAGGCAATGGCGCGGGGGGAATATTTGCTGGCCAGGACCTTCTTGTAGGCCGAAAGAAGGTTATCAGCGGTGACATTCAGTTCGGTGGCGTACTGTCCGGCAAAGGAGGCCTCGCTATCTTCCCCTACGGCGCTGCTGCGCATGGCCAGACGCACCAGGGGATGGATTTTGGCCTCCAGATCCCGGTAAGCTTGGTAAATCTCGGTCGCCAGCCGCACCGGCATCTCAGCCGTCAGGATCAGGTCCTGGATCACCCGGCTCTCTGAGTCCAGGAGTGCGGGCGTCTCCAGGGATAGTCCTCTCAGCCGCTCCTCAATGGGCCCGGCCAGTCCCGCCTCCTGGAAAAAAAGGTGGGTAGCCCGGGCGGTGATGACGAAACCCGGTGGCACCGGTCCCCCCAAAAATTTCTGGATGAGGCCGAGATTCGTGGCCTTGGCTCCGGCCATCCTGACCATCTCCGGTTCCAAGACCTCCAGGGGCAGGACCATTGGT
>JAKAGH010000297.1 GCA_021817645.1 Deltaproteobacteria bacterium | reverse complement strand
GAGGTTCAACACCCGGTCCATGTCGCCGTGGCAGGCCATGAGCATAGCTTGCAGCAGGACCGCGCCGCCGTTTCTGGCCGTGGGGTCGTGGGCGTAGACTGCGCCGCAGGCGCAGTACCCCCCGTTGAAGTCATACCACTGGCCGCCCGTGATCTCCCGGGGCGGGAGGATTTCCCGGCGGCAAAAAGGACACCGGGCCGGCATGGTGCGGTCATCGAATAATTTGGGCATGCTTAATCCTTTCTTAAGAAATTATCACCTTTTTTTTCCGGGATGGCAATTGACTCCAATTACGGTTGACACCCGCCCCCCCCAATCTTAGATTGTTTTCACCAGACCGCGAAAGGAGACCTACCTATGCCGGATAAAACGCTCATCTTTTCTGATCAGGAGCAGATGCAAATCGAATCCATGCTTATCGATAAGGACGGAGAGGCAGCCTTGCAGTATCTGGCGAACCTGTTGGACCGTCTGAAACCCCATTTTGGCCACGCCTGCGGCCCCAAAGCCGCGGAAGGCCCTCCGGGCCAGGGTTGATCAGGCGGAAAAGCAGCCCTTTCCCCGGAATCGCTGTTTCTTCTCGACCCGACTCCTCAACCTATCAAGAGAAAGGGGCATAGACATGGCGGATAAACAGATCGTCTTTACGGACAAAGAGCAGATGGAGATCGAGGGTATCGTCATCGATAAAGATAAGAACGAAGCCCTCAAGTATCTGGCAAAACTGCTGGAGGCCATCAAAGGGCATGCCGGTAAAGCTTGCGGCACTGGTCCTATTAAATAATCTGCGGGTTTGGTGACTTCCCTGCAGGCATTGGACAGGCTGGCCCTGGTAGCCGATACCCACGCCTATCAGGCCGGCCTGCCCCAACTCCTAGCTTTTTTCCAGCACCGGGGCATACGCCATCTGGCCTGCCTGGGAGATTGCCAGCCGGAGCCCTTCCGGGCCTGGCTGGAGATGGACGGAAGCCACCGTCTCTACTGGGTCTATGACGTTTATGGCCCCAAAATGCCGGAGGCCGCTGCCTGCGGCGAGGCCCTGCAACTGGAAGACCGCATCTTTATGGCCCACACCCGGGCCCTGGTGTGGACCCATTTCAAAGATCAGATCCATGCCTACCAGCAGGGCCGGGCCACGGCCCGGCCCCCGTTGCTTCTCTGCCATGGGCATACCCATGTGCCCAGCGTCGCCCGTTTCAGCCCCCCCTTCAACCGTCTCCTCTATACCAATGACGCGCTGCGGCCCCAGGAATTCCAGCCCCGCCAGGCCTGCCTGACCCTGGCTCCGGACACCGCCTACCTCATCGTGCCCGGCGCTTTCACCATGGAGGAAGGCCGCCATCCCACCTTCAGCTTTGCGGTGCTGGAGGCGCCGTCATCCCGGCTGGCCATGGTTTCTCTCAGAGATCTGGCAGCTCTGGAATCAATCGAGCTTTTCCCTGCTTAAGCTCCGCCAAGACCAGGGCGTCGGTGGGGAAGGCCAGGGGGGCCGGCGGCGCGTCCAGGGGATAGAAGCGCACCTCAGCCAGATCATCCCCGGCCTGGAGGATTCCTCCCACCACGCGGCCCGCAAACCAGACGCCGACGGTGAGGCGCTCCGGGTCATGGAAATTGGAGTGCACCGCCAGCACCTCTCCCACCTCCACCAGCAGGCCCGTTTCCTCCCGGAATTCCCGGACCGCGGCGGCCCGCAAGTCTTCCCGCCACTCCACGTAACCACAGGGGAGGCACCAGGCCCCGGGATAGGGTCCGCGTCCCCTCCGGCCCCAGAGAATCTGGTCCCCCCGGCGCACCACCACCGCCACCCCCACCGCGGGGTTGACGTAGAGCACCCGGCGGCAGTTACTGCAGACCAGGCGTTCCCGGTCGCCCCGCAGCCGGCTCGACAGCACGCCGCCGCAACAGGGGCAGAAACGGTATTGAGGGGGGGTGCAAGACATGGTTGCCAGTATTAATCATTTCCCCGGACATCACAAGGCTTGATCTCACGTCTTTCTAGTGTGACGTCCCAGAAATAAGTTACATAATATCACTTATGAATATGCCCAATATTATTCCCTCTCCCCTCGGGGGAGAGGGATAGGGTGAGGGGGGCGACTTTGGCTAAGTGGCTGTAATCAGCCAAAAGACGCCACCCCCACCCCGACCCTCCCCCCTCGAAGGGGGAGGGAGAAGAACGACCCAGTTTATGTAAGGCTTTCCTGGGACGCCACACTAGATTGATGCGCTGCTGCCAGTGCCATTTATTCTTCACCGAAAACCGTCCTTTTATATTAGGGGTTGAAACTAAGAGCAATTTCATTTACAAAAGTCGAGGTCCTATTTCGGATTTTCCGGAGAAATGCGTCGTGACCACCCCCAGGCTCAAGGCCATCCGCAATATCGGCATCATTGCCCATATTGACGCCGGCAAGACCACCTTGACGGAACGGATTTTGTATTACACCGGCCGCACCCACAAGATGGGGGAAGTGCATAACGGCGCCGCGGTCATGGACTGGATGCCCGAGGAGCAGGAACGGGGCATTACCATCACCGCGGCCGTGACCACCTGCCAGTGGAAGGGCGCGGTGATCAACATCATCGACACGCCGGGGCACGTGGACTTTACCATCGAAGTGGAGCGCTCGCTCCGGGTCCTGGACGGGGCCATCGGCGTCTTTGACGCGGTCTCCGGGGTGGAGCCCCAGTCGGAAACCGTCTGGCACCAGGCTGATAAATACCGGGTCCCCAAATTGGCCTTCATCAATAAGGTCGACCGCCTGGGCGCCGATTTCCAGCATGCGGTGGACTCCATGCGGGAGAAACTGGGGGCCCACCCCCTGGTCATCACCATCCCCATGGGCCAGGAAGATCAGTTCCAGGGCGTCATCGATCTTTTAAAAATGCAGGCCCTGGTCTGGCAGGAGGAGAGCCTGGGCTCGGTCTTCGAGGAGATGGACATCCCGCCGGAATACCGGGAGGAAGCCCAGAAGGCCCGGGAGGCCTTAAGGGAGGCCCTGGCGGAAGAGGACGACGCGGCCATGGAGGCGTATCTGGGGGAGCAGACCCTGTCCCTGGAAGAAATTAAGGCCGCGCTGCACCGGAGCACCGTGGCCTTGAAGGGCGTGCCCACTTACTGCGGCGCGGCCTTGAAAAATAAAGGCATCCAGCCCCTGCTGGACGGCATCAAGGATTTTCTCCCCAATCCCACGGAGGTGCCCCCCATCAGCGGGCATCATCCGCAAACCGGGGAGGTGGAGACCAGGCCTCCCAATGATAACGGCCCCCTGGCGGCCCTGGCCTTCAAGATCATGGTGGATCAGGCCCAGCGCCTCACTTATGTGCGCCTCTATTCCGGCACCTTGAAGCCCGGCCAGGAAATCTACAACCCGATTAAGGGGGTGACGGAAAAGGTGGCCCGGGTCCTGCGCCTCCACGCCAACAAAAAGGAGCCCTTGAACGAGGCCGCGTCCGGCAGCATTGTGGCGCTTTTGGGCCTGAAGGCCACCACCACCGGCGATACCCTGTGCAGCCAGAGCCGCCCCATCATCCTGGAGCCCATTTCCGCGTATGTGCCGGTGATCTCCCTGGCCATCGAACCCGCGACCCGGGACGACCAGGAGCGCCTGGGCCCCGCCCTGGCCCGGCTGGCGGAGGAAGACCCCAGCCTGCGCCTGCATACCGACGAAGATACGGGCCAGACGCTCCTTTCCGGCATGGGGGAGCTCCACCTGGAGGTCATCATCCACCGCCTGGAGCGGGATTTTCACGCCCAGGTCCGGGCCGGCCGCCCCCAGGTGGTTTACCGGGAGACCATTTCCGGGAGTGCCAAAGAAATCGGGGTCTTTGATAGAGAGCTGGCCGGCAAGGTCCATTTCGCCCAGGTGGAACTGGGCTTCTCCCCCCGGCCCCGGGGCGCGGGCAATACCTTTACCCCTCTGCTGCCCGGGGACCA
>JAKAGH010000029.1 GCA_021817645.1 Deltaproteobacteria bacterium | reverse complement strand
TCCTACTCTTTCCGGGTTTTTAATGTTCATGTTGGGCGGCTAAAGCGGCGCTGGACCGCGGCCAGAAGCACCTGGAAGACAGGGGAAATCCCGGTGTCCTCAGGCGGGAAAGCTGATTCTCAGGCCTGTTTCTCTTAACTTTTCTATATTTAGATGGTCTAATCATCGTAATAGAATCCTTAGCCTGGGGATAAGATTGCCGTGAGTTTTTTAAGGCTGGCCAGCATGGCCGTTTTGACTGCTTCCCTGATTACGGGATGCGTAGCTGCCTACCCACCTTACCCTCCTTCCCAGGACGATGCGGCCTGGAACCGGCTCTCACCGGAGATGCAGCAGCAGTGGACGGATTATTATCAGCGGCGGGAGCAGGCCCAGAAGGATTATCAGCAGGGCCAGCAACAGGCCTGGGACGACTATAACCGCCAGCAGCAACAGTCTCAGGGGGATTACCAGCGCTGGCGTGAGGATTATTATAAGCAGTATGGTGTTTATCCTGAGCAGCAGCCCCAGGGGGCCAGTCCGCCGCCAGGGGCCAATCAGCCTCCGGCAACCGCCCAGCCCCCGAGAGGTTATCCGCCGCCGGGAGCCGGTCCCCCTCCAGGAGCTTATGGACCTCCGGGAGCCTATCCACCGCCTTATTACGGGTATTATCCCCCGCGGCCATATTATCCCTATGGCTACTGGTACTAAACCTAATACGGCTTAGTTAAGCGATTCTTTTCCAAAAGGCATTGGTGGGCAGTGCCCTCCCTTTCTGCAATTAATCCATCTCATTAAGGCAGACTATTTTCAAACCTCTCATGATCGCCGCCGCTACTTTCCAGGAAATTCCCTTGGGAGCGCTGGACCGGGAAGATCAAACCTTTGTCTTTGCCCCGCGCCCGGACCTCTCCCGCCTGCAAGCCTCCATCCAGGAGGTGGGGTTGCTCAATCCTCCCTGGGTGCGGTCCCTTAACGGGGACCGCTTCCAGGTGGTCACCGGCTGGAAGCGCGTGCTGGCCGTAGCCCAACTGGGCTGGGAGCAGGTAACCGCCCGGGTCCTGCCCGCGGCTACTCCTGAGGCCCGCTGTCTTTTGATTCACCTGCATGACAACGCTCTCAGCCGGGGCTTTAATGTCCTGGAACAGGCCCGGCTGGCGGTGCGGCTGCTCCAGTATTGGGACCGGCAAATCGTTATACAGAAATTTCTCCCATGTTTAGGGCTGGCGCCGTCTCTCACGCTCCTGGAGCGGCTCCTGGCGCTGGCGGCGTTGGAGGACCCCTGGCAGCGCCTCGCAGCCCAGGGCCGGCTGTCCCTGCCCGCGGCCCAGATGCTGGCCTCCTGGGAATCACAGGATCGGAGAGCGGCAGCGCCTTTTCTCGAGGCATTGCCCCTGTCCCAAAGCAAGCAGGAAGAATTTCTGCAAGGCCTGGAGCTCCTGGCCCGGCGGGAAGGCGCTTCCCCGGCGGAGATCCTCTCCCGGGAGGAGTTCCGCCAATATTTGCAGGAGGAAGCCGGGACCCTCCAGGCCAGGGCTGCGGCCCTGCGCCTCCTCCTGCAAAAGCTGGTCTCACCCCGCTTGGCTGCGGCCCAGCAAGGCTTCCAGACCGGGTTGCAGCGGTTGGGGCTGCGGCAGCACCCCCGCTTGCGGCTGCAGCCGCCCCCGGCCTTTGAAGGCCCGGATTTCCACCTGGAGGTCAGGTTCCGGGATGCCGGGGAATTGCAAGAGCTCCTGGAAGAATTGAGCCGGCTGGCCCGGGATGAAGAATTTTCAGACCTGACCAGCATTTAGGCCTCCCTTGACTCAAGCTCCCGGGGCCTTAACTTACTCTTAAAGCACCTTAAATCTGAGACCAGGTTCGCCCCGACAGTTGCATGTCTTTTAAGGTGGATCGGTATGACAGGCGTCGCCATCGGGGAGTTCGGGCTGCGGTATTATCTGCGCCTTAATGGCGCCGGGAGACCTCATGGAAGAAAAAAAGACTTACTTGCAAAAAATGGCGGAAGGATTGGAGCAGCTGGATGCCAAGGTGGCGGAATTGAAGGTCAAGGCCGCCAAGGCCGGGGAAGAAGCCAGGGTGGAGATTGATAAAAAAGTGGCCGAATTGAGCGCCAAGCAGCAGGAAGCCCGGCAGAAGCTCCAGGAACTTAAGGAAGCCGGCGCGGATAAATGGGAATCCTTCAAGGACCGGGCGGAAAAGGCCCGGGGCAACCTGGAAGAAGCCGTAGGCAAGATTCTCTCGAAATTTAAGAAATAAGGAATCGCCGATGCATATAGAACCCCGCGCCAACCACCTGGCCCAGGCTTCCAGCCCTTATCTGCAGCAGCATAAGTTCAACCCCGTGGACTGGTACCCTTGGGGGCCGGAGGCGTTGGAGCGGGCCCGCCGGGAAAATAAGCCCATCTTCCTGAGCATCGGCTACTCCACCTGCCACTGGTGCCACGTCATGGCCCATGAATCCTTCGAAGACGAAGGCATCGCCGGTCTGCTGAACGAGCATTTCATCAGCATCAAGGTGGACCGGGAGGAAAGGCCCGACCTGGACGAGACCTATATGAACGTGGTCACCGCGCTCACCGGCCGGGGAGGCTGGCCTTTGAACGTCTTTCTCACCCCGGACCTGAAGCCTTTTTATGGGGGCACCTATTTTCCCCCCGCGGACCGGGGCGGCCTGCCGGGATTCTCCCGGCTGCTGCTGGCCCTGAGCCAGGCTTTCCGCCAGAACCAGGAGCAGATCGCAGAGTTGTCCCGCCGGGTGATCGAGCACCTGGAGAAAATCGAAGCTACGGCCGGGGAGGGAGCGGAGCCTGATGCGGAGTCCCTGTCCCAGGCGGCCCAAAGTTTTTTAAAGGCGTTCGATGCCGAACATGGCGGCTTCGGCGAGGCCCCCAAATTCCCCCTCTCCCTGGAGTGGAGCTTTCTCCTCCATTATTACCGCTATGCCGGGGAGGCTCAGTTTCTGGAAAAATTGGCCTTTACCCTGAAAAAGATGGCCCGGGGGGGCATTTATGACCAACTGGGGGGCGGGTTCCATCGCTATACCGTGGACGCGGCCTGGCTGGTGCCTCATTTTGAAAAGATGCTCTACGACAACGCCCAACTGGTGCCCCTCTATCTGGCGCATTTCCAGCTCACCGGCGCTCCTTTCTCCCGGCGCATCGCCGCCGAAACCCTGGACTTTGTGCTCCGGGAGATGCAGGCCCCCGGCGGCGGCTTTTATGCGGGTTGGGACGCGGACAGCGAAGGGGTGGAGGGAAAATACTACGTCTGGAGCCAGCGGGAGGTCGAGCGGGCCGTGGGCCCCGAGCTGACCCCCTTAACCGCCGCCGCCCTGGGAATTACCCGGGAGGGAAATTTTGAGGGCCTGAACATCCTGACCCGGCCTCTGACCCGGGAGGAACTGGCGGCTAACTTTGCCAAAACCCCGGAGCAGGTGGACACGGCCCTGGCGGAAGCCGTGGCGCTCCTGCAGCGGATGCGGGAGAAGCGGGTTAAGCCCCACCGGGATGAGAAGATCATCACCTCCTGGAACGGGCTCATGATCTCGGCCCTGGCCCAGGGGGCCCAGGTTCTGGAGGAGCCGCGCTATTACGAGGCCGCGGCCCGGGCGGCCCGGTTTATTTTAGCGACCCTCCTCCAGGGGGACGGTCTCCATCGGAGCTATGCGGCCGGACGGAGCAGCGGGCCGGGGTTCTCGGAAGACTATGCCTTCCTGGCCCAGGCCCTGCTGGACCTCTATGAGACCGATTTCGACCCGGCCTGGCTGACCCAGGCCCAGCGCCTCATGGCCATCCTGGACGAAAAATTCCTGGACCCGGCGGACGGCCTCTATTTCTATGTGGCCCAGGATCAGGAAAGCCCGCTGGTCCGCTCCAAAAGTATCTTTGATCAGACCATCCCTTCGGGCAACTCCATGGCCGCCCGGGTCTGCCTCAAGCTGCACCGGCTCACCGAAGAGCCCCGCTACCGGGACCGGGCCCTGGCCATTTTCCGCCGCTGCCAGAGCCGGCTCCAGGAAAACGCCTTCGGTTTTGCCCACCTGGGGACCGTGGCCGTGCTTTACCTCACTCCGCCCCTGGACCTCACCCTGGTGGGAGACCCCGGCGACCGCCGCCTGCAGGATATGCTGCAGGCGGCTTATCTCTCCTTTTTGCCGGAAAGACGCCTGCTGTTGAAAAATCCGGCGGATTGCGCCCTGCTGGAAAAGCTCTCTCCCGCGGCCCAGACCTATGGCCCCCTGGGAGACGGCCCCACCGCTTATCTCTGCCATAATTTCGCCTGCCGCCCGGCAATTAAGACCCCGGAGGAACTGGCCGCCAGGCTGGGGCAGTTCAACCGCTGATATCCGGCTGTCCATCAAATGGCCTAGATCTGTAGGGGGGGCACCCATGTGTGCCCCCTGGACGTTCGCAAAAAACACAATCCTCCGCTCCTTAACAATCAATACGATCGTAGAATTAACGTAGTGGTATTTGCGACCGCCGGGGTGACACATGGGTCCCCCCCTACGGAAAAATTGCCGTCAGATTGCGACTTGGCATCAATTGAGAATGAGGGGGGGTAAGGGATAATGTGGCCCCCCCTTTCTCTAATCACTTGACAATCTTGGAGGCGGCGCAGTAATGCTATAGAAAATCCGCGTATTGCGCGTACCCCAGAGGGCCTTGAGGGAGATGGAACAGGATTTTCGGATAGTACTCGACAACTTGCCCGCGGTGCTTTTTAAGGGATACCTGGATGGCTCCATTGATGTTTTCGACGGGAAAGTGGAATCTCTCACCGGTTACGCCCAAGTGGAGTTTGAATCTCGCCGCCTGAAATGGCCCGATCTGATTCTGGAAGAAGATCAGGAGCGCACGCGTGCAGAATTTCTCCAGGCCCTCAAGGCCGACCAGGCCTATGTCCGGGAGTTCAGGATCAGGAATAAAGAGGGGGGCATTGTCTGGATCCACGAGAGAAGCCATATTATGCGCGATGCGCAAGGCCAGCCGGAATATATCAGCGGTTTGTTTTTTGATATCACCGAGAAGAAGCGCCTGGAGGAGGAACTGCGGCAGACCGAACAGGAGTTTCGCATTGTCATCGACAATATCCCCGCGGTCTTGGGTAAAGGGTACCTGGACGGCTCCATGGACCCTTACGACCACAAGATCGAGGCGGTGACCGGTTATGCCAAAGAGGATTTTGACTCCCGCCGCCTGAAATTAACCGACCTGGTGCTGCCGGAAGATCTGGGCCGGATCAAGGAAATATTCATCCAGGCCCTGAAGGCCAACAAGGCCTATGTCCGGGAGTATCGCATCAGGAACAAACAGGGCAACATCGTCTGGATTTTGGAAAGAAGCCATATTATCCGCAATACCCAGGGCCGGGGCGAATATATCAGCGGTCTATTCTTTGACATCACCGAGAACAAACGGCTGGAGGAGGACCTGCGCCAGACCGAACAAGAGTTTCGCATTGTCATCGACAATATTCCCGCGGTCCTGGGCAAGGGCTATCTGGACGGGTCGGTGGATACCTATGACCGCAAAATTGAGCTCATGACCGGGTATCCTAAAGAGGAGTTCGACTCCCGCCGCCTCAAGTGGACCGATCTGATTGTGGAGGAAGACCGGGACGAAGCCAAGGAGGTCTTTATCCAGGCCCTGAAGGGCGACAAGACTTATATGCGGGAGTATCGGATAAAGGACAAACGGGGCGATATTATCTGGATCCATGAGCGGGGTCATATTCTCTGCGATCCAGAGGGGCAGGTGCAATACATCAGCGGCTTTTTCTTTGATATTACCGACCGCAAGGAGCTGGAAGCCACGGTGGTCGAGCAGAACGCCCAACTGAAAGAGGCTAATGAACGGCTGATGGTCTGGTCGAAGGAGTTGGAACAAAGAAATACCGAGATCAGCCTCCTGGGGCAGATGGGCGAAATCCTGCAAAGCTGCAATACTATTGAAGAAGCCTACATCACCATCCGGCAGTCCCTCCAGCAGCTATTTCCCGACGACTCCGGAGCCCTCTATATATTTAACCCCGGGCGCACCATGGTCGAGGCCACCGCGGTCTGGGGCGCGGCGCCGCCCGCGGAGATGGTGGTGGCCCCGGACGAATGCTGGGCGCTGCGCCGGGGGCGGCCCCACGGCGCGGTGGAAATCCGGGCCGGCTTTAAATGCCGTCATGCCGGGGCAGAGAACCAGGCATATATTTGTATTCCTTTAGTGGCCCACGGCGAGGCCATCGGCATGTTTCACGTGCAGTTGGCCTCTCCTGACCCGGGCCAATCGGGAATCAAGCAAGACCTGGCGGTCAGAGTCTCAGAATACCTGGGTCTGGCCCTGGCCAAGTTGAAGCTGCAAGAAACCCTGCAACGTCTCTCCGTCAGAGACCCCCTTACCGGCCTGTTCAACCGGCGCCACCTGGAAGAGTCCATGGAACGGGAACTGCGCCGTGCGGAACGCCAGGGCAAGCAAGTGGGGGTCATTATGGTGGATATTGATTATTTCAAGCGCTTTAACGACACTTTTGGCCACGAAGCCGGAGATGCCTTGCTCCGGGAAATGGGCGCATTTTTGCAACGGCATATCCGGGGCAACGATCTGGCCTGCCGCTATGGCGGGGAAGAGTTCACTCTCATTTTGCGGGATGTGTCCGCGGTAAAGGCGGTGCAGCGCGCGGAACAATTGCGGGAAGCCGCCAAACAATTAAGGGTTCTCCATGGGCGGGGATTTTTGGAGCCCATTACCCTTTCCTTGGGAGTGGCCATGTTTCCGGTGCACGGCACCACGCTCCTGGCAGTTCTGCAAGCCGCAGATCTCGCTCTTTACCGGGCCAAACAGACAGGCCGGGACCGGGTCTGCCTGTCCGGGACGGATTGAGATGGAATTAAAAAGTCTACCGGGTAGGAGCACAGCTTGCTCTGCCTTCAACCTCGGGCACAGCAAGCTGTGCCCCTACTTACCCCCGCCAGCCCATATCCGCAAAAAGTATTGTAAAAAATATTATCCTGATATTTCCATCAGTTATAAATTCTGATAAGCTAACCTCAACGCTTTGCCGGTTTTTTTCGATGTTTTTTGCCGCTGACTTCATTAAATTAAAAAAAGAACTTCCCTCGGAGGACTGCGGTAGTGGCACAGTGAAGCCGCGGGCCCGCGGTTTTCCGGTCTATGTCCAGCGCGTATGAGCAAGGAAAGTATCCATGTCCAGAGTAAAAGAACGCCCCCAACGGGGCCAAAAATTGGAAATCAAGGTGATTCCCCCTAATTATCTGGACCTGTCCCTGGCAGAGATTGCCAATCTTTTGGGCAACGGACCCCTGTTGTGGCCAGGGGGGGCCGGCCGGGCCCAGGGGGTGAAATTCGTGCAATATGAACTCAAAAAGAAACGCGGCCGCAAGCCTAAGGCCGAAACCCAGCGTGGCTAAATCTTCCCGGGTCCTGCCGGTAAAAGTTTGCCCTAAGCCTCACGTTGCCGGTCTTTAGGGCCTGATTGAACGATGTCCCCTAACCAGATTGTTATCCGGGGCGCCCGGGAACATAACCTGAAAAATATCGACCTGGAGCTGCCCCGGGAGAAGTTGATCGTCATTACCGGGGTGAGCGGCTCCGGCAAGTCCACCCTGGCCTTCGATATCCTCTACGCCGAGGGGCAGCGGCGCTATGTAGAGTCTCTCTCCGCATACGCCCGCCAGTTCCTGGAGTTGATGGACAAGCCGGACGTGGAGTATATCGAAGGGCTCTCCCCGGCCATCGCCATCGAACAGCGCAGCGCTTCCCGCAATCCCCGCTCCACCCTGGCCACCGCCACCGAGATTTACGACTACCTTCGGGTCCTCTTCGCCCGGGTGGGCACCCCTTACTGCTACCAGTGCGGCCGCCCCATCGCCTCCTTGAGCGTGCCTCAGATGGCGGACCAGGTGTTGGGCCTGCCCGGGGGGACCAGGATCACCATTCTGGCTCCGGTGGTGGTGAACCGCAAGGGCGAACACCAAAAGCTCCTGGAAAGGCTGCAGCGGGAGGGCTATAGCCGCATTCGTCTGAACGGCGAGGTGGTGGAACTGGAGGAACTGCCCGTCCTGGATAAAAACCGGCGGCATACCATCGAAGCGGTGGTGGACCGGCTGGTGATCAAGCCGGACCTGGCCTCCAGGCTCACGGATTCCCTGGAGCTGTCTCTCAAGCTGGCTGAAGGCGTGGTGCGGGTGGCAGTGGCCGGAGGCGAAGAGTTTTTGTACAGCGAAAAATTCGCCTGCGACCACTGCGGGGTCAGCCTGCCCGAACTTACGCCCCGCCTCTTTTCTTTCAACAGTCCCCAGGGGGCCTGCCCCGGGTGCAGCGGCCTGGGCACCAAGCTGGTCATTGACCCGGACCTGGTGGTCCCCAATGAAGACCTGAGCCTCCGGGAAGGGGCCATCCGCCCCTGGGCCCACCGCCATTCCTTACGCCACCAACAATTGCTGGAGGCGTTAGAGAAGCATTACCACTTCTCCATCCACACCCCCTTCCGGGACCTGGACCCCAAGGTGCAGCAGGTCTTGCTCTTTGGGTCCCGGGGAGAGACCATCAATTTCTTTTATGAGCAGGGGGGCCGCCGCTTCCTGGTGCCCCGGCCCTTTCCCGGCGTGATTTCTTTGCTCCAGGAACGCTATAAAGAAACGGACTCCCCCCTGATCCGGGAAGAGATCGAGCAGTACATGAGTGTCCAGCCCTGTCCGGATTGCCGGGGGGCCCGGCTCCGCCGGGAGGCCCTGGCGGTAAAGATCAACGGCAGCAATATCAGCGAGTTGACCCGCCTTACCGTGGCCCAGACCCTGGAGTGGTTCCAGAAGTTGGAACTTAACCCTCGGCAGTGGGAGATCGGCCGCCGGGTGCTCAAAGAGATCGCCGACCGCCTGGGATTCTTAAAGGAAGTGGGCCTGGAGTATCTCTCCCTGGACCGGGCTACCGCCACCCTGGCGGGGGGGGAGGCCCAGCGTATCCGCCTGGCCACCCAGATCGGCTCCAAGCTGAGCGGCGTCCTCTATATCCTGGATGAACCCAGCATCGGCCTCCACCCCCGGGATACGCAAAAACTCCTGAATACCCTGAAGACGCTGCGGGACCTGGGAAATACCGTGATCGTCGTGGAGCACGACCCGGAGACCATCCGGCAGGCGGATTTCGTGGTGGACATGGGTCCCGGCGCGGGCCGGGAGGGCGGGCAGGTGATCTGCGGGGGCACCCCGGCGCAGTTGGTGCGCCATCCCCTATCCTTGACCGGCCTTTACCTCTCCGGCAGGCGGGAAATTCCCCTGCCTGCTCAGAGCCGCAAGCCCAAGGGTTTTCTCCGGCTCCTGGGCGCCCGGGGCCATAACCTGAAGGATGTGGAGGTGACCATACCTCTGGGGGTCCTCAACTGCGTCACCGGGGTCTCCGGCTCCGGCAAATCCACCCTGATCATGGACACGCTGTATGCGGCCCTGCGCCAGAAGCTTTACCGGGCCAAGGTGCCCGCGGCCCCTTACGCGGCGCTTTTGGGGGTGGAAGAGTTGGACAAGGTGGTGAACATCGACCAGAGCCCCATCGGCCGCACCCCCCGCTCCAACCCGGGCACCTACAGCGGCCTCTTTACCGAGGTGCGGGAGCTCTTTGCCCAGGTGCCGGAGGCCAGGCTGCGGGGCTACAAGCCCGGCCGCTTCAGTTTTAACGTCAAGGGCGGGCGCTGCGAGGCCTGCCGGGGCGAGGGCATCAACAAGATCGAGATGCATTTCCTGCCGGACGTCTACGTGCGCTGCGAGGTCTGCCGGGGCCTGCGCTACAACGCCTCCAGCCTGGAGATCCGCTACAAAGGGAAAAACATCGCCGAAATTCTGGAACTGACCGTGGACCAGGCCCGGGAGTTTTTCGGCGCGGTGCCGAGCATCCGGGATAAACTCCAGACCCTGGCGGACGTGGGCTTGGGTTATCTGCAAATCGGCCAGGCGGCCACCACCCTCTCCGGCGGCGAGGCCCAGCGTCTGAAACTCTCCCGGGAACTGAGCAAACGGGCCACGGGCCGCACCCTCTACATCCTGGATGAGCCCACCACCGGGCTGCACCTGGCGGATATCGAAAAACTCCTGGTGGTGCTCAACCGCCTGGTGGACACGGGCAACACCGTGATCATCATCGAGCACAACCTGGAGGTCATCAAGACCGCGGACCACGTCATCGACCTGGGCCCGGAAGGGGGCGACGGCGGCGGCCGCCTGGTGGCCGAGGGCACGCCCGAGGAACTGGCCGGGCACCCGGAGTCTTATACGGGGCGGTTTCTCAGGGAGGTTTTGAATTAGGTCGGCTTCGGTTTTAGGTTGTAGCTAACAAAAGAATTGCAGGCGGGGCAGGCCAGGTGCCTGCCTTTTTTTTTTAGGCTGATCCCCGCATTATTCCCTTCCTGGCCGCGGGGCGCACCCCCGGGTGCGCCCCTCTAGGGACACAAGCTGAGGTCTTTGATTGCCATTTGGCTCGAATCTGGGCCAAATGGCAATTTCCCATTATCCCTGGGCCAGGCCGGCAGGTGTCGGGTCGATGGTATTATACTTAATTGTAGATAGACGCAGGCATAGCATTCTTTATATTTTCATAAATGTTAATTAATAGCAGGTATTCCTTTGTAAAAAAAACTGACAGTGTGCGGGGCAATGCGGGCAACGCCGCGATTTATAGGATTTTCAGATACTGCCGGGGCGGCTTTCAGAAGATTTTATTATTTATTTGGCATTGGCAAGATAATTGCATCTAATTAGATTAAACTGCGGCAACCTCGGTTGCCCTAACTCTCTCTTAGAGTTATAATTGTATAAACAATAAAACTTAAAGGACAATACCATGGAACTATTCACTCAATTTGGATACTCAGACGGCGCCGCGGTCAGCTCCACTGCCTATTATGTCTACGGCATGGTGATGTTGATGATATCGGCGTGGCTGGCCTTGAACCTGGAGCGGCCGGAGAAAGAGGATTGATTGACCTTCCTCCCCGTCATCCTTCTTAGCGATGCGGCAGCCGCCAATAAGTGGGCGGGAATCTTACTGGCAGACATCAATAGGGAAGAAGAAGCACTTACGCAAATAACCGAAAACTGTAAACCGAAAACCGTCTTTTAGGTTTCGGCCATGGTGAGATGATAGGCCAGGTTGTCCAACTTCACGGTAAAGTCCACGTTTTCCACTGCCATGCCTTCCGGCACCTGGAGCTGGATGGGGGCAAAATTGAGCAGGGCCTTGACCCCGGCGCTGATGAAACGGTACGCGGCGCTCTGGGCTTTGGACGCGGGGGTGGCGATCACCCCGATTTCTATGCCCTTTTCCTTCGCCACTTTGTCCAGATCATCCAGGTGATGGATGACCTGGCCGCTGGGCAGCCGCCGTCCCACCTTGGCCGGGTCCACATCAAAGACCGCCACGAATTCATAACCCTGCCGGACGAAGTTCTCATGGGCCACCAGGGCTAAACCCAGGTTGCCGATGCCCACCAGAGCCATTTTCCAGGTCTTGTTGAGCCCCAGGATGCGTTTGATCTCAAAGAGGAGCTCCTTGACAAAGTAGCCCACCCCTCTGATACCAAACTCCCCGAAGTAGGCCAGGTCTTTACGGATCTGGGCCGGGTTGATGCCGCACTTCTGGGCCAACTTGTCGGAGGCGATGATCTTCACATCCTCCTGGGCCAGATTTTCCAGGCAGCGGGAGTAGATGGAGAGGCGGGTGATGGTGACCGCGGGAATTTTGGAGAATTTCATGGTAGAACGCATCACCTAGAAATTTACAATAGACCGTGCAAAATTTCACAAATATGCCTGAAATTGGGGGGGCCGAAGCCCCCTCAATTTCAGGCAATTTACTTAGATTTTGAACCCAAGAGCCGCAGCAATGGGTTTCGCCATGGGGTAGGCGTACAGGATGATCAACGCCACGACCAGAGCGTAAATACAAAGGGACTCAATCATGGCCAAGCCGATAAGCATGGTCACGGTGATTTTCCCGGAAGCCTCGGGGTTACGGGCGATGCCTTCCACCGAGCTCTTCACTGCCATGCCCTGGCCGATACCGGTGCCCAGAGCCGCGATACCGATGCCGAAGCCCGCGGCTATGACCGCATGGCTGAAAAAACCGCCCAGGCCGAGGGCAGCGCCGCCCGCGGCCGCAGGCTCCGCCGCCATCGCCAGAGAGGCGAACAGCATGGAGACCAACGTGCTGAAACCGATTACCAATGCCTTTCTCATTTCGAAAACCTCCTACAGAATGATGGATATATGAAGTGGCCTTCTTCCGTAATTAGTGGGCATGCTCCATGGAACCGGCAAAGTACATCATGGAGAGCAGGGTAAAGACAAAGGCCTGCACCAAGCTGGTGAAGACACCCAGGAACATCATGGGCAAGGGGGCCAGGAAGGCTCCGGCCAGGAACAGCAGGATCGCCATGACCAAGTCTTCCCCCATGATATTGCCGAAGAGACGGAGTGTCAGGGAGAGGACCCGGGCGAAGTGGCCGATGATCTCAATGGGGAAGAACAGGGGCGCCAGTGCCGGGATGGGTCCCAGGAAATGCTTGATGTATTTGACGCCGTGATACTTGACCCCCAGGTAATGGGTATAGACAAAGGTGCACAGGGCCAGGGACAGCGTGGTGTTGATATTGGCGGTGGGGGAAAGAAATCCCGGCACCAGGCCGATGAGATTGCACAGCGCGATATAGACGAACACGGTGGCGATATACGGGAAGAAGGCCCGGCCTTCTTCACCGGTGATCTCCACCATGAATTCTTCCAGGCCGCCGACGATCAGTTCAAAGACGTTCTGCCCGCCCGCGGGCACCAGGGAGATGCGGCGGGTGGCCATCACGCCCAACCCGATCAGGATCGCCATAATAACCCAGCTATAGGTCACATGGGGCGGGATGTGGACGCCGAATTTAGAGAGAATGACATCAAGAAAGAGGATTGGATGTTCCATGAGAAGGGTTCGCCTCCTTGTTCTTTAGCTTGAACATTTCGTTAATACCCAGCAGGGTGAGGGTCAGAACTACGGTGGACAAGCCCACCACCAAACCGATCACGTTCACCCAGCCGTACCGCACCAATAAATAGACAATGACTATCAACCCGAAAAAACGCAGCAATTGCTTGGCTGCCAAAAAAGCCTGGGCCTGTCCTTTGTTCTCCTGATCGATCTGCGCCCTTTCCAGGGTGCCTTTCAAGAAGCGGTGGAGGAGGTGAAAATTGACCACCACCAGCAGACCGCCCACCAGCACTCCCAGGGCGAATTCCCGGCCGCCCCCCAGATAACCGGCGATAACCAGGATGCTGAGCACCACCCAATTGGCGAGCTTCAGGTGGCGGGGGGTCAAGAGATCCATGGAGCCTTCACTTTTCCAGCTTCTTGCCCATGAGATAGACGTTCCGGAAACCGGCGATAATCCCCATGATTAAGCCGATAATCTTAAAAACATAGTCGGTGCCGAAATATCTATCCAAGAAGAAACCGATAAAAAAGCCGATGAAGATGGACAGGGCCAAGGCCATACCGATGCTCGAAGCCTTGTAGCCTCCCTGGAACAACTCCTTCAGGAATTTTTTGGTATCTTCTTTCAATTAATATCCGGGAATAATCCTCTCGCCAAAAATACTTCTTTTCACATGTGCCTTCCTATCATACCCCTAGGCCTAAGTCAAATATTTTTGGCAAAAGATCCAGAGAAATACATCTCGGTAAATTATAAAAAATCTCCAGATGTTACAATCAAAAATATACCCATATTCCGGGGTGGTTTTCTCTTGAGGGCGGATAAGGGCCTAGAGTTTGTGCTTTTTTTCGCTAATGTTCGGCTGCGATTTTTTTCCGGAAATCGCCCTTGGCTGCCCCGGCCAAAACTTTTCAGAGAGATTGTAATTCATTGCAAAGCCTATTTCCGTCGACAGCTGGAATCAGCCACACGAGGGTAAGTTTGGAGACTCCCCCCTTTTCTAAAGGGGGGCTGGGGGGATTATATAAGCGCCTGATAATCCCCCTAAATCCCCCCTTAGAAAGGGGGGACTTTAAGAATCCTTCTTCAAAACTTTGTTTGCTGATAACCTATTTGAAGCCTTGAAATGGGTTTTGAAATAGGTGCTGGTCATCAGGCCACCCTTAAATTATGAAATGTCCTTAGAGCGGGCGTCTCGCCCGCCTCGATCCTCTGGTGCGTAGGAACGCACCTTACATAATCATACTTGTGTGCCTTGCTTTGCTCCTTTGCATCTTTGCGTGAGGCCTTTTTTTCGGAACAGGAGGGTCAAGGGCCTCAAGCCCCCGGCTCTGCCGCCGTCACCTGGTGCACCGGCAGTTCTACCAAAAAGGTGGTGCCGTGGGCGCCGGTGCTCTCCACGGAGACCCGGCCCCGGTGCTTCTGGATGATGCCGTAGCTGATGGACAGGCCCAGGCCCACGCCTTTGCCCACCTCTTTGGTGGTAAAGAAGGGGTCAAAGAGGCGGCTGAGAAAGCCCTCAGGGATGCCGGGGCCGGTGTCCCGGAAGCGCACCTGCAGCATCTCGCCGCCCTCTCTCCAGGAGGTGGCCACCGTCAGACGGCCTTCTCCGCCCATGGATTCCCCGCAATTCATCAGCAGGTTAATGAAGACCTGTTCCAGCTTGTTCTTGTCCCCCAGGACCGGAGGGGGATCGGCCTGAAATTCCTTGATCACATCGATGTTTTGAAAGAGGAGGTGGTCGCTCATCAGGGACAGGGCTTCTTCCAGGACGGCGTTGATATTTAAGGGCACCATTTTGGAGGGCATATGCCGGGAGAACTCCAGCAGGCCCTGGACGATCTCTTTACACCGGGTGGCCTCCCGCACGATCTTCTCCACCTGGGTGCGCTCCGGCTGCTCGGGGGCCAGGTCCTCAAGGAGCAGGTAGCTGTATACCAGGATGCCACCCAGGGGATTGTTGATTTCGTGGGCCACCCCTGCGGCCAGCTGTCCCAGGGCCGCCAGTTTCTCGGTCCGGGTCAGTTGTTCTTCCAGGTGCTTCTTATGGGTGATGTCCCGGACGTGGGTCTGGATCGCGGGCTGGCCCTCATAAGTGGTGGGGATGGAAACTATTTCGATGTCGAAGATGATGCCGTCTTTTTTCACCCCCTTCATCTCAAAGATACGGGGCCGGCTGTCCCCCCGCATGATCTGGGAAACCCGCCGGGCTACCGCCTGATGATAGGGCGTGTCGATATACTGCAGAAGGCGTTGGCCCAACATCTCGCCGGGCTCCTGGAAACCGAACATCTCCAGGCAGGCCTGGTTGACGTAAAGGAGCCGCATGGCGCTGTGCAGGGCGATGCCGTCCATGGAGGTCTCCACCAGCCGGCGGTACTTCTCTTCGGAATCCTTCAACTCCCGGGCCAACTGCTGCCGTTCGGTCATGTCCAGGATGGCCTGTACCGCCCCCTGAATCCGCCCGTCTTCATCGTAAATGGGGGAGGCCGTATGATATAAATAACGCTCCCGGCCCCGGAAATTGGGGAAATATTCAAAGGCTTCATAGGCCCCGGGGAGGTTGGGAGACTGCTTCAGGTTTTTATCCCCGAAAAATTTCTCCAACGCCTTGAGATTCTGCTCCACCACCAGGGAGGCCATGCTGGGCCGTTCATGGGTGTAAAAGGGCAGCCAGTAGCGGTAGGTGCCGATCATTTCATGGCGGGAGAACCCGGTCAGCTCTTCGCAGGCCTTGTTCCAATAGCTGATGCGGTGATCCCGGTCGATGACGAAGGTGGGCACGGGCATGCCTTCAAGAATCCCCTCGGTGGTCTTCTTTTCCCGGATGATTTCCGACTCACTCTGCTTGTGCTCGGTAATATCCTTGATGATCCCCTCGTAGCCGGTGATGCGGCCGGACTTGTTGCGCCGCACGATGCCCGTGAGCAGCGTGGGCACCAGCCTCCCTCCCGGCCTGACCAGTTTTAATTCCATATCCCGGACAAAGCCCTTGACTTCCACCAGGAGTTGAAAGCGCTCCCAATCCCGGGGGTCATGGAACGCCTCCCGGAAATGGGACAGGTTCAGGGCCTCGGCTTTATTGACGTATCCCAGCAGTTCCACTCCGGCCGGGTTGAGGTCCAAGAGCCTCCCCTCCCGGTCGGTGACAAAGATCATGTCCTTGACTCCCTCGAAGATGCGGCGGTAGCGCCTTTCCGAGCGCCGCAGCTCGTGGTAGAGGCGGGCGTTCTCCATGGCCAGGCCGATCTGGTTGCCCAGGATGGAGAAGAAAAATTTTTGCGAGGGCTGGAAGGGCTTGGGACTGGTGGCCGCCAGGTTGAGGAAGCCGGTGACGTTTTCCCGGTATTTCAAAGGGATGCTGACCACGGCCCGGAACTGGGGATCATGCTTGATGACTTCGGCAAAGGTGGAAGTGGCCAGACGCTTGTCGTTGCGGGTGTCCTTGATGATCAGGGGGTGAGTCGCCGCGGCCAGATAAGGGCCGATCACCGTTTCCAATCTGCCCTGGGAGATCTGTCTTAAATATTCCGTGGGCAAACCCTTGGACGCGGCATAGGTCAGGCGGCGCCGCACCCGGTCCCACATGAGCAGCAGGCCCGCGTCAATGCGGAAGAAGTCCAGAACTTCCGAGAGCACCTTGTTGATGATTTCCTGGACGTCCAGGGTGTGCGCGGTAATGGTGGCTATCTGGTTAAAAAGATGGAGTTCCCGGTGATACTCTTTTTCCCGGACCTCCGGGGAATCGAGCTCAACTGCCGATTCCACGGCCGCTTCTTCCGCCATTTCCTCGCCTCCTGGGACGGTTGTAGGGGAGTGATACTTGGGGTAGGGGGCTAAGGGCCGGGGGCCCTTACCCCCTCCCCCAAACCCCCG
>JAKAGH010000296.1 GCA_021817645.1 Deltaproteobacteria bacterium | reverse complement strand
CTGGGCATCGACAAGGCCCGGGAACGGGTGCTCATGGATATGGAAATGCGCCGCACCATGGACGCCGCCGCCGCCGGCGAAGAGCATTAAAGAAAGACAGTTGGGGGAGGGGGCCAGGGGCCGCGGGCCCCTGCCCCCTCCCCCAACCCCTTATGTTTTTTTCTAAACAAGCAGGGCCTTTTGGCCCTGCTTTTGACTGCTCACTGCTCACTTCCCTTGGCCCCTCCCCCGCTTCCCTTAGGGAAAAATTGACAAAGCCTGCCGAAAGATATTAAAAGTAACGATAATCTTGGACCGCGGGCGGGTTGCGTCATGGGTGAGCAAGAAAAAGGCAAGACAGAAAAACCTCACTACCACGGCCACCGCCAGCGCCTCCGGAGCCGCTTCCTGAAAGGCGGGGCCGCGGCCCTTCAGGACTACGAACTCCTGGAACTCCTCCTCACCTTCGCCATCCCCTACTCCGACGTCAAGCCCCTGGCCAAGGGGCTGATTGCCAACTTCGGCTCCTTCACCCAGGTGCTGGACGCCTCGCCTCAAGAGCTCATGGACTTCACGGGCCTCAGGGAATACTCCGCCACCCTCATCAACCTGGTGAAGGCCTGCGCGGAATATTATTTAAAGGAAGAGGCCCTGAAACGCAGCCCCATCAACTCCCTGGACGCGCTGGTGTCTTACTGCCGCACGGCCATGGGCGGCCTCAAGGACGAGCAGTTCCGGGTGCTCTTCTTGAACAGCCAGAACGAAATCACCGCCGAGGAGATCGTCCAGGAAGGCACCGTGGACCAGACCGTGGTCTACCCGCGGAAGGTCCTGGAACTGGCCCTGAAACACAAAGCCACCGCCCTGATTTTGGTCCACAACCACCCCAGCGGCAGCCTCAAACCCTCAGGCGCGGACCGGGAACTGACCAAAGCCCTGGTGAAGGCCGCCAAGACCATTAATATCATAGTCCACGACCACCTGATCGTCAGCCGCCAGGGCTACTTTTCCCTGGCGGAGCATAATATGTTGTGAGGAGAGGACTCATTGTTCTCTCCTCAACATCCGCCAATGTCGGCTATTTTCCAGGAAGTTAAAAGATTCGGCCGCAAATGGGGCAGTCCACTTCTGCTTCTGGCCGTTTTTTTGGGTTTGACGGTCTGGAGCTGGCGCAGATGGGCGGACCCCATCATCGACTTCGGCCGGGAGTTGTATATCCCCTGGCAGTTGACCACCGGCCAGGTCCTTTACCGGGATCTGGCTTACTTCAACGGCCCGCTATCCCCCTATCTCAATGCCTTGTGGTTCCGCGTATTCGGGGTTTCCTTTACCTCTTTGATCGTGATTAACCTGCTGATTATTATGGGTATTACCTGGATATTGTTCCGGGTTATCAAAGGGTCGGCTGATGAACTCACCGCGCTGCTGGCCGCCCTGGTCTTTTTGTGCGCCTTTGCCTTTGCCCACTACGAGCCCATCGGCAATTTTAATTTTGTCTGCCCTTATTCCCACGATTTGACCCACGGCATCGCCCTGACGATACTGAGCCTCTGGGTGATATGGCGCTGGAGAAACGGTTCGTCCCGGGTGATGGCCTTTCTGGCAGGGCTTTGCCTGGGATTGGTGTTTCTCACCAAGGCGGAGGTCTTCCTGGCGGCGGCGGCGGCCACCGGGGTGGGGGTCAGCTTGGTGATCCTGTCCCGGCGAAAATCCTTGGGAGAGCTGCTCCAAACTTTTCTGATCCTGAGTCTGGCAATGTTGATCCCGCTGGCCGGATTTTTCTTCTACCTATCAGCGCAGATGCCGGTAAGCCAGGCCGTGAAAGGGATTGCCGGGACCTGGGGGGCGCTTTGGAACAGTAATGTCACGCACAATCTGTTTTATCGCCGGATCATGGGACTGGACCGGTTGGGGGTCAATTCCCGCATGATACTCTGGGAATTCCTGGCTTTGCTGCTACTTGCCGGAGCTGCCGCGGCCGTTAGCATGGGTTTTCGCGCCGGACGCCAGAAGTTGATGATCCTGCTGGGCACAGCGGCCATACTGCTGGCCGGTTCCTGCTGGGCCCGCCAGATTTCACCCCCGCCCTGGCTCTTGGAGGGCTGGCCCCTGCCCTTGCTGACTGTGCTACTGGCAATCGTCGTCCTGGCAGCCTGTTGGCGCAAATGGACTGATCCGCAGTTCCTGAAGGACGTGGCGCCCCTGGCCTTTTGGGTAACTTTGGCGCTGGTCCTGCTTTTTAAAACTTTTTTCCGGCCCAGCCTCAGTCAATACGGCTTCGTGCTGGCACTGCCGGCGGCCATCTTGTTGGTCGTCACTCTGATGTATCTGGTTCCCAAGGGGCTGCAAGCTTATGGCGGGGCGGGCGCCATCTTCCGGGGCCTGTTTGCGGTAATATTGCTTGCCGACCTTCTTGTTTTGCTGACATTGTCCAACTATTTCTATAGTCAGAAAAATTATGTGGTGGGGACGGGCAATGATGCGATTATCACCTATAATCCTCAAATCAGAGGCAAAGTAGAAATCCCCCTATTGCTGCCCTATCTTCCCCGGGGGGAGGCGATGAACCAGCTGTTGCAACAGATTGAATCCCGCATGGCCCCTGGGGCCAATTTTGTGGTGCTGCCCGAAGGGGTCATGGTGAATTATCTGACCAGGCGCCGCAATCCCACCCCTTTTGTCAATTTCATGCCGCCGGAACTGGCCATATTTGGGGAAAGCGCCATTCTAAAGGCGCTGCAGGCGCACCCGCCGGACTATGTGATCCTGATCCACAAAGACACCGCCGAATATGGTGTCTGGTTCTTCGGCGCTGACCCTGCTTATGGGAAACTGATCATGACCTGGGTGGCCAGCCAGTATCGTCCCGTGTGGCAAACTCAGCATGAACCCTTGCAAGATAAAAATTTCGGCATCAAGCTGCTGCAGCGGCAGGGGTGAGGCCCGGTTTTAACCTCTTTCTTTTTCCGGGACCCCCCCAGGCAGCGGTGTTATATTTGGTATTTGAAAGAAATGGGGTTTTTGCTATAGCTCTAACAGGCTGGTATATAACCATCCAAGCGGCAGCCTCAAACCCTCGGCCGCAGACCGGGAACTGACCAAAGCCTTGATAAAAGCCGCCAAGACCATCAACCTAACGGTCCACGACCACCTGATCGTTAGCCGCCAGGGGTATTTTAGTTTGGCGGAGCATAATATACTATAATCTTTGTAACTTTTTGAAAAAAAGTATCACATAGCACAAGGGCGGGAAAGCGCAGCTCATCCCGCCTTTGGTTAACTGCACCCGGTTGCTGAAGGCGGGATGCGTTTCACTTTCCCGCCCTACGGTTCTACAGCTTGACTGGCATAGGCAAAGATAATGGTGGGCCCCCACCCTACATTTTTTTATGAAACATACGACGGCTATGGGCCCCCTATAACTGAGCAGGCGAGACGCCTGCTCCACCATTTTTTGCCGAAAATTGGAGACTGAGGATTGAAGACCCTTGGTCCAAGATGCAGTATAAAGTAGGGTGCGTCCTACGCACCATTCCGGGGTGACATGATAATCCAAATGCGGTGCGTGGGACGCACCCTACATTCGACAACCCGATCATGCAAGACGCCATAATCAAAGAAATCGCGGCCATCGTCGGCCCTCAGCACGTGCTCACTGCGCCGGAGGACCGTTGGACCTATGCTTTTGATGCCACGGACCGGGAGCGGCTGCCGGATTTGGTGGTCTTTCCGGGGTCGGCTGAGGAAATCTCCCGGATTTTGTTGCTGGCTAATGAGCACTTGTTCCCGGTGGTGCCCCGGGGCGCGGGCACGGGGCGCAGCGGCGGCGCGGTGCCCATCGAGGGCGGCGTGGTCCTGGTCCTCACCCGCTTGAATCGCATTCTGGAAATCAATACCAAAGACCTGCTGGCGGTGGTGGAGCCGGGGGTGGTCCTGGGGAAACTCAAGGCCGCGGTGGAGCAGCAGGGCCTCTATTATCCGCCGGACCCT
>JAKAGH010000028.1 GCA_021817645.1 Deltaproteobacteria bacterium | reverse complement strand
GGCGCGTTCAACACGAAACCGAAAATAGAGAGGAAAATAGTGAGAATGATGACCGCGGTGACGATGTTCTTCAACAACTTGGGCGGCGGATAGCCCAGGCGCTTTTCCAGGTTCGGCCAGACAAAGGCCTGAATCAGACCCGAAGCGAACCAGCCGCCGGCGATCCAGGCAAAGATGCTGATCGTGAGACTTATTACCCGGGAGAGCTTTTCCAGACCCAGAGTAGCAAATAATTTGAGAAGATGGTCCTGGAAATCGAGAAGCAAAACGGCAAGGATTACTAATACCAGTTGCACAATTACTTTCTTCCATTTATTGCCCTGCATAAATCACCTTTGCTGATTTTCTTTTCTAACCTGGCAAACCGGCTGCGCTTCCGCCTCACCGCCACCAGTTCGGAGGGTGCGCGCCACGCACCGTCTTTTCTTTAGCTGGCAATGATGGGGCGGGGAATGCACCCGGCATTATTCTTGTGGCGTCACCTTTAAGCCAGGGGGGGGCGCCGCCTATAAACCCAGCCCAGTGAGGTGGTAGGAAAACTTGTAGCCCAGTGCCTGGGCTTTTTCCTCAACAGCGTTTCTGATTTTGCCCAAATCAAAGGTATATTGATAGTTTTCCCCGAAAAGGCGGGACTGCTCCTCAATGGTGCCTTCCCGCGGCCCCAGGCCCTGTTTGTAGGTTTCTTTTTTAAAACCGAACCCCGGGCCGATGTCCGCGTCTCCCGAGGAAAGTCCCCAACCGCTCTCCTTTAACATCTCCGTAAACCGTATTTCTTTATTGCTCTCGTCTATGGAGAATTTCGCCCGGTAAAGCAATTTCCTTTTGGAAAGCCAGCCTTTCCGCTCCGCCACGACGCATTCCAGGGTATAAACGCCTTTGCTTTCATGTAAATCCGCGCCCACCTCTCCGGCGATTTTACCGATTTCCTCCACCAGGCTCATCTCTCAATCCTCCTTTTGCCCCAGAATTAGTAATATTAATCCGCAAGCAAACGACAATTTTCTTGCAGGGCGGACCCGCAGGTCCGCCCTTGTGGGATGCAAATAGGTGCCCCTGGGAGGATCAAAATTTCACTTTGGGCGCGGCTTTCTCGGCCTCGGGAACCTGGTAGTACTCGGCTTTCTCGACCCCGGCGAGGCCGGCAAAGAACCGGCCAAACACGGTGCGGATGTAGGTATTCAGGGTGCGCACTGCGTCGTTATACCGCTTTCTCTCCACGGAGATGCGGTTCTCGGTGCCTTCCAGAGAGTCCATCAATTTCAGAAAACTCTCATTGGCCTTGAGCTGGGGATAGGTCTCCCGCAGCAGCAAGAGCCGGGAGAGGGCTTGCTCCAGCCCCGCTGCAGCTGCGATCTTGCCTTTGATATCCGGGGCCTGAAAATATTTGGTGCGGGCGTCGGCGAGGTGCTCGAAGACCCCTTTTTCATGGGCGGCATAGCCTTTGACCGTCTCCACCAGATTGGGGATGAGGTCATAGCGCCTTTTCAATTGATTCTCCACCTGGGCCCAGGCAGTCTTGACGTTTTCATCCATGGTGACCACCCGATTGTAGCCGCTGATCATCCAGCCGCCGACGATCACCACCAGGCCTACGATTACGCCCAGGACGACAAGCAGGTTTTTATTCATTAAATTTTCTCCTCACTGAGGTTATTACCAATCACCGGAAGCGCCGCCGCCGCCGAAATCACCGCCGCCGCCGCTGAAGTCCGAATCACTACCGCCGGAGGACCAGCCGCTGTCGGAAGAGCTACCGCCCGAAAACCAGACGCCGCCACTGGCCCTTTTGAGGAGCCTCGGGATGACGAAGGCAAAAACGCCGAGCCCGACGATGACCAAGACGATGATGATTATCAGACCCGCGGCATCCTGGTTGGCCTCGGACGTTTCTTCCGGGGACGCAGGGGCGCCGGGCTCAGCTCCGGTGATTTCCCCGGCCTGGCCGCCCACCTGGCCCCGGGAAATGATTTTGGCCATTTCGCTGGCCGCAGCCACAATACCCCCGGCAAAATCCCCTTTCCGAAAATGGGGCACCAGGTATTGCCGGCCGATACTGCCCACCAGGCTGTCCGGCAGGGGGCCTTCCAGGCCGTAGCCCACTTCGATCCGGTATTTTTTGTCCTTGACCGCCACGGTGAGCAAGACGCCATTGTCTTTGCCCTTCTGGCCTATGCCCCACTTCACCGCAGTCTGGTGGGAGAAGTCTTCAATGGGCTCCCCTTCCAGGGAATTGAGGGTGAGGACCACCATCTGGGCGGTAGTCTGGGTTTCCAGATCATGCAGCATGGTGTTGAGCCGGGCCTGGGCGCCGGCATCGAGGACTCCCGCCAGGTCCACCACATATTGGGACGGGTGGGCCGGGACCGGCGGGGTTACCGCCTGAACCAGGGCGGGGGCCGCCCCTAATAACAGGAAGAGAAGGAACCACTTAAAAGTCTTAGATTTGTAAGCCATCCACCACCTCGGTCAATCTTTCCGTGGCCCGGTAAAATTTGGCGAATAACTGGGAGATGTCCTCTGGAGCAGGCTGGGCCAGATTCTTCTTGATGGCATAGATTTCTTCAAAGACCGCAGTCTCCATGCCGGTCAATTGATCCAGCTGCTCCAGGACCCTTTTCAGGTCCGGGGCCGGGGTCTGGCCCAACAAAGACAAAATCCCCCGGAAAAGAGGCAGATAGCCCGCGAAATGGCGGACAATATCCCCTGCCAGCACCTTCCGGTCCCCCATGGCAGAAACGTAAATCCGGTGGAGCCAGATCAATTTGCCCTTGAGCTCCCGCTCGCACTGGTAGCGGAGCTCCTTAGGGTCCACTGCCAGGGGCGCAAACAAGTCCTCCCCGAAGAGGGTGTGGTGCAGCAGCCGCAAGTTGAAAAACTCCAGGGGAAAAACGTCCACCGAGTTGCAGATATAGACGGGGTCCATGATCAGGGGCGCGGCCAAACCCTGCTTGCCGTATTTGCCCCCCAGCGGCGCCAGGATATCCAGAAAGGCCAAATCCGTCTTCTGAAGGACGATGACGCTGTCGATCTTCGAAGCCCCTTCCTGGTAATCCGCGGTCAAGACCTCACCCACCAGGTACAAAGAGTGGACCTTGGCCCTTGCGGCTTCCAGGATTTCATGGAAGAAGGGAGAAATTTTTTCTTGCAGAGACGGACTTAAATTCTCGGTGAGCAAACAGGCCATAGGCAAACCTCCAGGCAGATTCCCGTTATTCTATCATTTTGCCAGCAATGGGGTAGCCGGTCAATCATTGTTGAGGAGTTTACAAAAGACTTAAGAGCACCGCGGGAATCGCTCGCTTAACCTTGAACTTTGAACTTTTCGAAGCGGTTACCGCCACCAGGCTGCATAGAGCAAGGCCAAAGTCATGGCCAGTCCCACCAGGGCGTGGGTCTGGATGGTGAGGGCCTGGGCCGGAATGAACTCCGGCTCCGTGGGCGGGACGCGCCAGGCCACCCGGATGGCCTGCACCGCCAGGGGCAGGGCGACCCAGGCCCCCACCAGGAGATCCGGCAGGTGAAAGGCCTCCAGCAGCAGGAAGATACTGGCGAAGGGAGCCAGCATCAAGGCGGCATAGACCCGGCGGGCGCGGCGCAGGCCCAGACGCACCACGAGCTGGTTTTTCCCCGCGTCCGCGTCCGCTTTGAGGTCAGGGAACTCATTGATCCAGAGGATGGCGGTGATCAGGAAGGCCAGGGGCAGGCCCACGGCCAGGCCCACCGGCTTCAGGCTGTCCGTCTGGACGTAGTAAGTCCCCCAGGTGACCAGCGGCCCAAACGCGAGGAAAATCGCGGCTTCCCCCAGGCCCGCGCTCATCAGCTGTAAAGGTGAGGCGGAATAGAGATAGCCGGCCAGGAAACCCAGGGTCCCCAAAACCGCCACCCAGGGACGGCCCAGGAAGATCAGGGCCAGGCCGCAGCCTCCACCCAGGGCCAGGAAGAGGAAGGCCATGAACCTGACCGTATCCGCACTCAAGTCCCCGTTCTGGATCACCCGGCTGCCCCCGCTGAACGGGGTGGCGTGCACATTCAGGGGGTCGCTGCCAAAAGAGTCATAATAATCATTGAGAAGATTGGACCCCAGGTGGAGCGCAGCCACCCCCAGGAAGGTAAGCCCCAGGAGGCTGGGGCTCCAGGCGCCCTCCTGGCGATAAGCCAGAGCCCCGGCCACCGCCACGGGGAAAAGGGAGCCGGTTAAAAACGGCAGTCGAAGCGCGCGTAGATAGGCCTGCAAAAAAACCATGCTATCTCCAGAGGTTGCCTGGAGTATAGGGTTTCGGCCCTATCCTGTCAACGGACGCTCTGGGGAAAATTTCGTTGCAGGACGCGGCTATACAGGTTAAGAAGATTCGTTGGGGAGGAAACCGGGAGCCAGTGGGCGGTGAGCAGTAAAGGGGTCAGGGGCCAGGGATCAGGAAATAGGAAGCCAATTCTGGGATGTTTTCAACTTTGAACCTTGGACTTTGACCTTTTTTTGCAGCATTTAGCAGAAAAAAACTTATTCTTCATTTTTTCTGCTTACTGCTAACTCCAGTTCCTTCCCTCGATTCAAACCAACAAGGAGGATTATTACTATGGGTCGCCCGAAGATTACAGTGGTGGGGGCGGGCAATGTGGGGGCTACCTGCGCCCATTGGGCCGCGGCCCGGGGGCTGGCGGACGTGGTCTTGGTGGACGTGGTGGAGGGCATGCCCCAGGGCAAGGCCCTGGACCTGATGCAGGCCCGGCCCATTTTCGGCTTTAACGTGGACATCGTGGGCGCCAACGACTATGAGGCCACCAAGGGCTCAAAAGTCGTGATCATCACCGCGGGCATTGCCAGGAAACCCGGCATGAGCCGGGAAGACCTGATCAATACCAACAAGAATATCGTGGCCAAAGTGACCCAAGAGGTGGTGGCCAAATCGCCCAACGCCTTTATCATTGTCGTGGCCAATCCCCTGGACGCCATGTGTTATGTAGCGTACAAGGTGAGCGGCTTTCCCCGGAAACGGGTGATGGGCATGGCCGGAATTCTGGATACGGCCCGCTTCCGCTGCTTCATCGCCATGGAATTGAAGGTGGCCGTGGAGGAAATCCAGGCTATGGTCCTGGGGGGGCACGGGGACGACATGGTGCCGGTGGTGAGCGCCACCAACGTCTCCGGGGTGCCCCTGACCAGCCTGCTTGCCAAGAAGCGCATCGACGCCCTGGTGGAGCGCACCCGCAAAGGCGGCGGCGAGATTGTGGCCCTGCTGAAAACCGGCTCGGCCTATTATGCCCCTGCGGCCGCGGCCACGCAGATGGCCGAAGCCATCCTCATGGACCAGAAGCGCGTGGTGCCGGTCTCCGCCTACCTCACCGGGGAATACGGCCTTAATGACATCTACTTCGGCGTGCCGGTGATCCTGGGCGCGGGCGGCATCGAAAAGATCCTGCCCCTGAAATTGTCCCAGGACGAACAGGCCTTGCTGCAAAAGTCCGCAGCCGCGGTGGCCAAGACCCGGGACGATCTCAAGATGTAAGGCCAGGGATTTTGGGGAGAGGGGCTTAAGACCGGTGGTACAGGCGTCTCTCCCCTTCGAGGTTTATCATTATCCACAAGTTCTTATAACCGGTGGCGCAGGCTGGAAAGCCTGCGCCACCAATCCAATTTTTTTGCGACTTTCTTTGCGTCTTTGCGTGAGGCCAATCTTTCCGGAACAGAATCAGGTCCTGAAATGGGTTAAAATATGGACCTGGAGAAAAAAAGGTTGGCCTTTATCCCCCTTTTTTAACCATCCCGCTGCATTCAAACTATTTTTCCAAAGATCCATTTAAGTTAAGGCTCCAGACCGTCGATAACTAGATATACCCCGGGGTCTGGAGGGAAAGGCCTAGTTATGGCCTGCATTCCAGTCCCGGCCGATATCCCATTAATTTCCAAAGCCGGAGACGCGGGGGGACCCCGGTCCGCCCGGTAAATCGCGGGAAGGGTGCCACATGGGCAAAGAGAAGCCGGTTGAATTGAGTCTGGAATTGGGTGAGGGCGCCTGCCGGGTAATGCTGGACGGCCTGGCCCTGAATATCACTCTGAAAGCCCCCAATGGCGGCATGCCCATAGCCGCAGCGCCGCCTGCGGCCGCTCCGGTGCCCCAGTTAACGCAAGGTAATGGCACCGAAGCCAAACGGCTGGTGGAAGAATTGGACTATTACCGCCAGATTTCCCATGACATTTACGACGAATTGGGACAGTTGGCCAAAAAGCTCAATGTCTCCCTTCAGGACCTGACCCTGGCGGACATGGTCAACAGCCAGATCGACTCCCCGGGTGAGCACCTGGACCAGGCTCGGTGCACGGTCACCGATGTTTTGGAGATGACGGAAAAGGCCACCCTTAATATCCTGGATCTGGTGGAGCAGATCCGGGAAGATTGTGAGGACGTGCGCCAGCAGCTCCTCAGCCTGGGTCAAACCGATGAAGACTGGGGGGCCATCGACAAGGGGCCTGCGCCCGCGGCCTGGGGTGAGGAGACCAAGGCCCTGGTAGCCCAGATCTTGGCTCAGGGCGAGGAATTGAACCGCCAGTTTCAGACTCAGTCCGTGGCCGCCCCCCAGGCGGCGGTGCAGGAGGTTGCCAGCACCCTCCACTTTCCTTTGGCGGAGATTTTACAGATAGTCCTGGAGTTTTGTGGCAATGAGGCCCTGAAGCAACACCTGAAAGCGGTGATCGCCAAGCAGGGCGAGATCTTCCCCACCCAGGAAGTGGAAGCCGCGTTCAGTAAACTGGCCGCCACCCAGCCGGTGGAAGACGGCTTCTCTCAGTTCCCGGTGGAAGAAATCCTCAAGGTCTTGCTGAGCAACTGCCAGGATAGCCGGGTTAAAGACCTGTTTACCAAAATGCTGGCCTCAGCCGGAAAACTCTTCCCCATGCCGGTGCTGCCCCTGGAGGGTACCCCCGTGGAGGCGGCTGCGGCTCCCTCGGCCCCGGCCCCGGCCCCGGCCCCGGCCCCGGCCCCGGCTCAGAAACCTGATTTCCTGCCCCTGTGGGATGATTTTTTCCAGAAGGTGCAGAAATTGGCCGCCCAGGCCGAGACCCCCCCGGAGGTCCCAGCCACCACGGAAACCCCCGTGGCCGAAGAGAAGATTCAGCGGACCACCAGTGTCCTGGACCGCATCACTGGCGCTCTGTCCCGGATCATGGAGGCCCTGGCCTTCCAGGATCTCTCCGGGCAACGGCTGCTCCAGGTTCTGAACCTCTTGCGCCAGATCCAGTTGCAGATCCTCACCATGGTGGTGGCCGCGGGCACCAAGCTGAAAAAGAAGACCGAGCAACGCGGCATCACCCTGGAAGAAAGCGGCGTGCTGGCCCAGGATGAAATCGACCGCCTGATGGTTACCGTGAATCCTGCCGCCTCCTCCGCTGAGACCCCGCCGGGGGGCGGGGAAACGCAGGTCCTGGACCAGGAAGCCGTCAACGAACTGCTCACCAACATGGGTTTCTAACCCCTGTCGGCACGCGTATTGCAAGTTACTGGCGTGAGGACAATTCATGGTTCACACGTCAATGTTATTTGCCGCTGCGGGTATCAACCGCTCTTCTTCCAGCCCCACGGGGCCAGCTGCATTAGCCGGCCTCGCCCGGGGCGGAAACGGGGTTGCCGGTTTCTCCCAAATCCTGTCCCAGGCCTTAATGACCCGGCAGGATAGGCCGCGGTCGGTGATCGGCGGGCGGCAAGAATTTCCTCAAGCCCTGCGCGATATGGGCAATGCCCACCTGTCGACCCTGCTCAACCGCTCCGCCTTGGGACGCTCATCGTCGGCTCCCGGCCGCAGCATCACCAGAAGCTCTCACTTCAGCAGCGGTAATTCGGAAACAGAACGCCTTTTTAGCGCCGGGAGATCCAAGGGCGGACAGTCGGTGGACCCCAAGGTCTTCGAAGGCCTGATCAAAACCGCCTCGGCCCGCTACCAGGTGCCCGAGGAACTGGTGAAAGCGGTAATCAAGGTGGAGAGCAACTTCAATCCCCAGGCCACCTCCCCCGTGGGGGCCATGGGACTGATGCAGTTAATGCCGGGCACGGCCCGGGACCTGGGGGTGCAGCGGCCTTATGACCCCCGGGAAAATATTGATGGCGGCACCAAATATCTCCGGGAACTTCTGGACCGCTATGACGGCAACGTGCCCATGGCCGTGGCCGCCTACAACTGTGGCATGGCCAATGTGGAAAAGGGCCGCCTGCCCCAGGAGACCCGCAGTTATCTCCAATTGGTGAGCCGGCATTATAACGGCAGCCAGACCCTCCCCAAAGCCAGGACCATCCCTGCTGCCCCGGCCCCAGCGCCCGCCAAGGACACATCCCTGGCCTCGACGTAAAAATTTTAGCGGCTAAGACCCTCTACCTGCCTTGATTTACCCCCAACTCCGTAGCCTATCCTCATCTCCTGCCGGGAAAAATTATTAAGGTTCTCCCTAATTTTCCGATAAGCTACATAAGGATAAATACCTCCCAGGAGTGTCGAATCGCGTGGCGCGCCAGGGCAACAATCCCCGGGTCCTCACCACCACCCCAGATTCAAAGGACTTCGGAGACCCGGCCGGGCAAAGGCTTATGCTAATCGGAGAAATTGGCCTTAGACCCGGGCCGATGCCACAACCAGGCCGGCCCCAGACCGTCCGGCGATTTCCAGGATTAGATCAGGATGGATAAAACCACCATATTCGGGCTGCTATTGGCCGCCACCGCCTTAATCGGGGGCCATTTCATGGAAGGCGGCACCCTGGGCATGATCCTGCAAATCACCGCCATGATCATTGTCTTTGGGGGCACCATCGGCGCGGTGTTCATCAGTTTTCCCCGCTCCCAGCTGCGGCAGGCCTGGCAGGAATTCCACCAGATCTTCCGGGAACCCAAAGATGAGGGTCCCGCTTATCTGGCCCGGATCATCGAGTTCGCCTATCGGGGCCGTCGGGAAGGCATGCTTTCTCTGGAAAAAGACCTGGCAAAAATTCCCGACCCTTTCTTCCGCCGGGGCTTGCAACTGGTTATCGACGGTCATAACCACCAGAAGATCCAGGAGGTACTGGAGGTGGAACTGGAGCATCTGGACGACAACGGCCAGGTGCCGGCCCGGGTCTTTGAAACCGCGGGAGGCTATGCTCCCACCATTGGCATCTTGGGCGCGGTCTTGGGACTTATTCATGTGATGCAGAACCTGACCGATCCGGCCAAGCTGGGAGTAGGAGTGGCGGTGGCTTTTGTCGCCACGGTCTATGGCGTCGCCTCAGCCAACCTGTTCTTTCTGCCCATCGGCCATAAGCTGCGGTTGCGTAACGAGAAGCGCATGCTGGTCAAAGAGATGGTCATGGCCGGCATTCTGGGCCTGGCCCATGGGGATCACCCCCGTCTCATCGAAGAAAAATTGCGCGGGTTTCTGACGGAGGATTCGTCCCAAGACCTCCCCGGGGGCGGAAAAGTGAGAAACCTGCAGCCTCGTTCCTCCAAGAAGGGTCAGTCCCATGAGACTGCGGCGCGCTCGACCAAATAAAGCCGCGGGGAACACCGGCCATGAGCGCTGGCTGGTTTCCTACGCCGATTTTGTCACCCTATTGCTGGCCTTTTTCGTCACCATGTATGCCGTCACCCGCCTGGACAGCGAAAAACTCGGCATAGCCCAACAATCCATCAATCGCGCCTTAAACGCTCCGGTTTTCTTGGGGGGCTTTCCCGTTGACTCCGGCCTGGACAAGAGCCCCGCCGGCCTCAGCGGCGATCTGGTGGGGGCGACGCTGGTGCGCACGCCGAAGAAGAGTCAGATGGAAGAAGTTTCCAAGACCGTGCAAGGGGAACTAAAGGACAAAATCGATAGCGGGGAGCTGAAGCTCCTGCACACCGGCAAAGGGCTGGTCTTGCGGCTGCCGGAATTTCTCTTTTTCGATTCCGGGCAGGCGGCCGTGAGGCCGGAGGCCAGGCCGCTGTTGGATAAGCTGACCGGGATCTTAAAACTCATCCCCAATAATATTGTCATTGAAGGGCACACGGACAACCGTCCCATCCACACTCCGCAATTCCCCTCCAACTGGGAACTCTCCACTGCCCGGGCCGCAGCGCTGGTGCGCTTTTTTATCGAAGAGCATCAACTGGACCCCGCGCGCTTGGGTGCAGCGGGTTATGGAGAATACCACCCGGTCGCAGCTAATGACGATGATAAAGGGCGCCAGGCCAACCGGCGGGTGGAGCTGATTATCAGACCCATGGAGAAGTCCATCAAACCGCAGATATCCGCAGGTAAGTAACACCAGCCACAATATAGTTTTCTGTTTTCTTTTCGGGAAAGTTCAAAGTTCAAGGTTCGAAGTTCAAAGTCAAGTGCTCGCTTCCCCCTTACTATTCATAATTCCAGAGGGGGCCAGGGGTCAGTTAGCCTTGAACGTTTAACTTTGAACTTGGAACTATAATCTGATGCCCTGGTGTGCCGGAATACTCTCTATCAGGGTAAACGGGGTTTGGACCGCGGCAATGCTCTCCCCCAGTTGCCGGATATTGGCTTCCCGGATGGGCCCCAACCGGCCTGCGGCCAGGGTCAAATAGCGGAGGCGGTGGGGGTTGATGCCCTGACAGGCGCGGGCAAGCTGATCCTGCATGAGATACGTGGAAAAAAACCTGATCTATTAACCCTCTAAGCCCTTTACCCAAAAGGCGGGACCCGGGCAGAAGGTTATTTCTTTAAGAGGGTTTCCATGACCCTGATGACCGCGGGCCCCAGGATCACGACCATGATGGCTGGAAAGATAAAGAGAATCAGAGGGAAGATCAGCTTGACCGGGGTCTTGGCCGCCAATTCTTCCAATCTCTGGCGCCGGGTGGTACGCAAGGTCTCGGATTGCACTTTCAAGGCGGTGGCCACGCTGGTGCCGAACCGGTCGCTCTGGATCAGGATGGAACACAGGGAAGCCAGGTCTTCCACCCCGGTGCGGTCCGCCAGGTTACGGAGGGCTTGCTCCCTTTCCAGCCCGGCGTTAATCTCCAGATTGACCAGATTAAACTCCCCAGCCAGGGCCGGATTGCTCACCATAAAATCATCCGACACCCGTTTTAAGGCGGCATTTAAACCCTGTCCGGCTTCCACGCACACCACCAGAAGATCCAGGGCATCTGGCAGGGCCTGCTTGATCTTCTTCTGCCTGGTATCCACCAGGTGCCCCAAAATCAAGGTCGGAAGGAAATAGCCCCCCACGAATAATAGATAAGCGAGCCCGACCAGGAGGATTTTGCTGATACCCCGGTCCATGAGCATGGGCATGACCAGGATGGGCAGAGCCAGGGGCAAGCCAATTTTCATCCCCAAAAAGATGGCCATGGCCCGCTCACTATAGATGCCGGCCTGGACCAATTTCTTTTTCATCTCCTTGACTTTGGAGCTGTCTTTCTTGATCCCCAGCTTTTCCTCAAACTTCTTCACCAGTTCGGCAGGCAAAACCACGGGGGAATCGTCAGGCGGGCGCCACGCCACCTTGGTCTCGACCTCCAAGCGTTTGTGCACCCTGGAGCGGCCCCAGTGGAAAAACGACGCCAGGGAACCGATGCATGCGGCTATCAGGATCCCGAATAACAGAGGTGCCAGGGACATATTTTTCTTCTTTACACTTTAATACTGACGATTTTCTTGATGCACAGCATCCCCAGAACCTGGAAAACCATGGCGCCTATGGCCATCATTTGCCCCAAGGGATGGTTGATCAATAGCTTGATGTAATCGGGGTTCAGTTTAAAAATAATCCCAGCCAAAGCCGGGGGCATCCCCATCAGGATCCACCCGGAGAGGCGGCCTTCGGCGGTGAGGGCCTTGATTTGGTTGCGCAGTTTGAACCGCTCCCGGATCAGGCTGGCAATCTTTTCCAAAATCTCGGTGAGGTTGCCGCCGGTCTCCCTTTGAATCATCACCGCAGTGGTGAAATACCTGAGATCACGCAAGTCCATGCGATGACAAAGATTGAGGAGCGCAGTGTTCAAATCCAGGCCATGGTTATATTCCTTGAAGGTCTTAAAGAATTCGAAGCCGATGGGGTTATCCATCTCCGACGCCACCAACTGTAGTCCGGAGGCAAAAGCATGCCCGGCTTTCAGTCCCCGTGCCAATAAGTCCAGGGCCTCGGGGAGCTGCTTCTCAAACTTCTTCAGGCGCCGTTTTTTCTTGAACTTCAAGATAAGGTAAGGAATGACCAGGCCCACGCCTCCGCCGGTCATTGCTCCCAGCGGCCCTAACTTAAAAGAGCCGATGCACAGACCCACCGCGGCCGCCAGGAGACTGAGGAGGACAAAGTGTCCAACCGACCAACTAATCCCTGCCTGGCTTAATAAAGTCTTCACCTGCTGCAGGCTTTGAATACGTTTCAAGGTCTCGTGCAGCAAAGGAATGCCGCTCAGGCCGTCCGGTTTCAGCAGGGATGCTTGGGACAAATTCTTGCTGTCTTCCAGCCCCTGAAGGAATTTGATGCGCTTTTGCAAACGCCGTTGATGATGCCGCTGGGAATCGGCAAAGAACCAAAACGCTCCTTCCATTAAGCAGAGGAAGCATAAAAAGATCAGCAGCACCAGAAGGCTCGGCATCTCACCGCTGGTTACACTGGATATGACCTTCTCGAACATCGCCAACTCCGGTCGCCGCCATCTTCACGGCGGCATTGCCACCTCCCCTCGGCTGATACTTGGGGGAGGTCTTTGGGTCTTTTGCCCGCCGCGGCCCTCAGAGCCTGGCGGTTTCCCGGAAGACTTGCGCCGGCAACTGCACGCCCATGGCTTCCAGGCGTTTCATAAACTTAGGACGAATGCCGGTGGTGATAAAGCGGCCTTTAACCTTGCGCTCCTCGTCCACCCCCATCAGCTCAAAGGCAAAAATCTCCTGCACCGTGATCACGTCTCCCTCCATGCCGACGATTTCATGGAGGCCCATCATCTTGCGGCTGCCGTCGCTCAAACGGGCGATCTGGATGATCACATCCACCGCCGAAGAAACTTGATGGCGGATGGCCCGATCCGGAATACTCAAACCCGCCATGGCCACCATGGTTTCCAGACGGGTGATGGCATCCCGGGGGGAATTGGCGTGAATCGTGGCCAGCGAGCCGTCATGGCCGGTGTTCATGGCCTGGAGCATATCCAGGGCCTCTCCGGAGCGCACCTCCCCCAAGAGGATGCGATCCGGCCGCATACGCAAAGCGTTCTTTACCAGATCCCGCTGCGTGATTTCGCCCATTCCTTCCAGGTTGGCCGGCCGCGTTTCCAGGCGGACGATATGTTCCTGCTGCAATTGCAATTCCGCAGAATCCTCAATGGTAACGATGCGTTCGTCATTGGGGATGAAGCTGGAGAGTACGTTCAAAAAGGTGGTCTTACCAGTACCGGTGCCGCCGGAAATCAGGATATTGAGCCGGGCCTGGACCATGGCCTCCAGGACCAGGGCGATCTCCTGGGTAATGGACCCAAACTGGATCAGATTCTGCACCCGGATGGGGTCCCGGGCGAATTTACGGATGGACAACGCCGGGCCGTCCAGAGCCAGGGGCGGAATAATGGCGTTAACCCGGGAGCCGTCCGGCAGGCGGGCATCCACCATGGGGCTGGATTCATCGATGCGCCGGCCCACCCCTGAAGCAATTTTCTCTATTATCTTCAGAAGATGAGCATTATCATTAAAACGCACGGAGACACGTTCCAGTTTCCCTTTGCGTTCCACAAAGACCTGGTCGAAGGCATTCACCAGGATATCATTCACCGTATAGTCGTGCAGCAAGGGCTCCAGGGGGCCGTAGCCCAAAAGCTCATCCCGGATCTCCTTGCAGAGTCTCTCCTTTTCGGGAAGAGAGAGGGCCTGATTCTCTTCCGCCAGGATGAGATCGACCCCCCGGCGCAAATCCTCCGCCAAAACTTTGTCTTCCGCTTCGGCAAGGCGGGTAAGGTCCAACAGGTTGATGAGCCGGAAGTGGATCTTGGCCTTCAATTCGTTGAAGGCGTTTTCTTTTTTGAGGTCCTCGCCGCCGCGACCGTTGGCAGCCAGCCCTCGGTCGCCCGGGGTTCTCTCCCGGATTCGGGCCATGATCCCCATAATTAACCCTTCCTCACCAGCCGTTTGATCCAGCCCAAGCCATGACCGTTGCCCCGCGCGGCATCATCCCCGCAAAGCTTGGTGGCAATGGCCCGCAATTCCTGACACAGCGGATGACGGGGCGCCATTTCCCATAATGGCCGGCCCTCATTGATGCTGCGCACTACTTGGGTGGAATCGAAGGTGATCTTGCTGCTGATTTCCCGCCCCAGGAAGCCCACCACCTCGCTTTCGCCCAGATCGCCCCGCTTCTGCCAGGAGTTGAGAAGCACCTCGGGCCTAACCCCGCCCAAGTCTAACATCTGGAGCAGCTCCAACAACTTCTTGGCATTTGACAGCGCCGGGATGGAAGGATTGGTCACCAGCAGAATATCGTCCGATAATTCTAGAGCCCTCAGGGTGACCTCATCCATCTGGTGGCAGCAATCCACCAAAATCCAGTTAAAAACTCGAAGATTCTTCAAATAATGAAGGATTTTCCCCAGGTGCTCGGGGGTGACCGCCTCGGCTTCCTCCAGTCGGGCCGGAGCCGGCAGAATACTGAGATGCTTATCGTAGGAATGGAACAGGCTCTGCAGATAAGAACTGTCAATACGTTCAAAGTTCTCGATGACATCGATGATGGTATATTTGGGCCGGGCATCGAAAAAGTAGACCACTTGTCCATAGCGCAGATCCAAATCCACAATCAGCACCTGGCCTTTCTGCTCCTGCCCCAGAATATAAGCGACATTGGTGGTGAGAAAAGTATTTCCCACTCCCCCTTTGCTGCCCAGGAAGGAAACCACCCGGGTAGTCTCCGTCAGCTCCAAGTTGACGTCGGGGCGGGGCAGCCGGTCAAGGGCCTCCTGGAACTCTTCCGGCCGGATGGGGAAGGCAAAGCATTCCTTAACCCCCAGCCGTAGAGCCTTCCACAGACTGTTGGTGGTGATTTCGTGCAAGAAGAGAAAAATCGCAGGGCTTTTCGGATCGGCCGCGGTCTTTTCGATCCAGCGATCTAGCTTGGCATCGTCTTCCTGGTATTCCAGAAAAACAACATCAGTCCCGGAGTTGATCTGCGGCGGCAGTCGGTCCAGGCCCTGAGTTTCCACCAACATCCCTTGACGGGAAGAATTGATGATCTTCTGCAGATATTCGCCATTCTCTTTGGAATGGTAATAGAGACAAAATCGGATGGCCATCTCCTTGTTCCATCCTTGGGGTGGATCGGCCGTGGCAATAATCCATTACCAGCTCACGGACTACTTAGGGGTGCTCCTCTGCACACAGCGCGCTAGAGGGTCTTCTACTGTCCCCTTTAACGGAACACCCGCAACTATTTCTTGGCAGTGTCCGGCTTCGCAGTGTCCGGCTTCGCTTCGCTCAGGACTATCTTTGCTTTTCTGGTCACCAGCGGGCTTTCGTTGTCCACTATCTTGCGCCGGATGACCTGGACAGTCGGGCCTACCTCTGCCTCGTCTTCGTCCTCAGACATGGCCCCTGAAGGAGAGGTTTTGAACAACCGGGACGTCTTCATCCCTTTGGTGTTCACCGGGGTTTCATCTCTTTGGCTGCGGAGCACCAGGGAAAGATGGCCTTCCTGCGCCGCCAGAGCGAGGCGCTCCCCTTCCACCGGACTTACCTCCAGGGTGACGGTGGGAACCACCTGAGGTTTGCCATCAGGCGTCTTTTCCACAATTCTTTGACCGGTGCCCAACACCCGCAAATTTTCCAGTACTACCCTGGCGAAAGGATCCTTACTGAACTCTCCCCGGTTGATGGAACCCACCACATCCACCCGGTTATTGGGGACGATAAAGCCGGCCACCCCCGAAGCTTCATCTACCTTGACCGTCATGGCCCGCTTGCCGGGGGCAACCAGGGCGGTCATCCCGGCAGGGGTCCCCTTGGGAGCCAGCTTGGGCTCCAGGACGGGCTCTCCGGCCCCCATGGCCAGAACCGACACCCGGCCGGTCACTTCTTCCAACCTGGCAAACCCGCCTTTAGGGGTCCGGTCTTGGGGCCATTGGACCACACTTAACTGGTCCGCCCGCAGGGCATTGGCCACCTCAATATCTTTGGCCGCCACCACCACCGGGGACGTGGGCACAACGGGGGCCTGCCGCACCTGCTGCTGGGATTGTTTCTTCATCCAGCCCAGAGCCATAAAAGTGGCGGTGGCCCCGAAGACCAGGGCCATGAGAAGCCATAACCAAGGAGGTAAGCGACGCATATCCGGTCACTCCAAATGCATTACTGTATCTGCTTGCAGGTCAATACTTGTGGGCAGACTCCCGCCCAGGAAATGATTCATATCCTGGGGCAATACAAAAAATTTATACGTATATGTTACCAGAACTTCCAAGTTGCTGCCGCTGGCTCCCCCGGCCCCGGTAACCGTGATGTCGGCGCCGTTGTTCAAGCTGCATTGGTTCAAATAATTCTGCACCACTGCCTTAATCTCGTCCTGGGTCCTCCGGGGAGTGGAAAAGACCACCCCGAACCTGGCTGCTTCCCTGGTAGCCTGGGCCAACATGCTTTTGGTATAGATAATCAGCCCGAACTCCACAATCGCGAAGAGCACCGCCACAAATAACGGGGCGAGGAGGGCAAACTCTACAGCCGCGGTGCCCCGCTGGCTCTGATCCTTGCTCCTCATGATCCCTCCGGGAAATATGCCCTAGTTAGAAAAAAGGCCCCGTGCCACTCCCGGTCTCTGAGCAGCAGGGGCCTTTTCCCTGCACCCCTTGATGATCAAAGGGAATTATTTACTGACCTGGGTCGCAACCTTGTCGAACAAACCTGACAGGTTCGTCCCCAACGTAGTCACTGCGGTGATAATAGCCACGGCGATCAGGGCCACCAGCAGGCCGTATTCCACCGCAGTTGCGCCTTCTTCAGATCGGAAGAGC
>JAKAGH010000295.1 GCA_021817645.1 Deltaproteobacteria bacterium | reverse complement strand
ACCGCTTAATTCAATGGCGTCAAAGCCAGCCTGGCTCATTAACTTGGCGGCCTGGAGGGAATCTTCTAAACTCAGCCCCTTCTCGGCAAAATCCCGGCAGTTCATTTTGATCAATAACGGGTAGCCCGGCCCCACGATATTTCTGATAGCCCGGCCGATCTCCAGATGGATGCGGATTCGATTATGAATATCTCCCCCATATTGGTCCTGCCGGCGGTTGAAAATGGGGGAGAGAAACTGGCTCAACAGATAGCCGTGGGCGGAGTGGAGTTGCACCCCGTCGAATCCTGCCGCTAGGGCCCGCTGCGCGCCGTTGGCAAAGGCATCCACGATTTCCCTAATATCCTGGGCCGACACTTCCCGCCTGGCGGATTTGGCCAACCCCTCAAAATTTGACACCACCCAAGGCGGTTGATCGATTAATCTTTCCGCGGCAAAATTGCCGCCATGAGCCAGTTGCATCACAATTTTCCCACCTGCCCCATGCACCGCGGCGGTCATTTCCCTTAAGCCGGGAATTAAATCGTCCCGGTGAATTCCCAGTTGCCAGGGGGTCGCTTGCCCTTCGGCGCGGACGTAGGTATGACCGGTGATAATTAGCCCGACCCCGCCCCTGGCCAAGGCCGCCATGGTGTCGATTAGCTTGGGGGTCACAGCCCCGCCAGCCGTAGCCATCCCCTCCCAGGTAGCTGAACGCACGAATCGATTCGCCAACATCAAGCCATTAATTTCGCTTGATTCGAATAACTTGCCCATCTTTACCTCATCCCACCTCATAATATTATCGATTATACCCTTAGCTTAGCAAAAGTAAGTGTTAAAGTATTGACGTCTATCGGGCAGTGTTGGCGGATCGAGACTTTTTTTCGTGGATCAACCGGATTGAGGATCAAAAGCCTTTTGCGGGTCTTTCGAAAACGCTGTGTTGATCACTGCTCTGATCCGTGACCTATCAGGACTCTTAATACTTGCCATATCCAGATTTTATCTGGCATTTCTCCCACCCACGCGATAATTGACGCTCCTGGCAAGATAGCCGCTACTGCACATCCCAGTTAATCCCGCGAGCCAGTTGCCACGCCCGATGTCTTATCAACCTCAGATATCTTTCTGGTTCTCCACTACTGAGTCTTGTGGGCCCTGGGTTATTAAACCATAAAACAATTGCTACTTGGCAACTGATGGTCTTCCATGCCTTACACTTCTTTCAAGTCCTTCTAATCTTTTTTATTATCGATGCGATCGAAAAACGATTTTTTGGTAAATTCCTCACGAAATAGTTTTTCTTCGACTTTTTGCAGCCGGCCCTGCGCTGCTTCTATTTTTTCCAGCACGTCCGAAAGTTCTATTATCTTAGCGCTTAATTCTCTTAGTATGGCTTTGGCTTCCAGAAGTTCCTCTTTTGCTTGTGCTATTTCCTTTTTGGCCTCCTGTTCGTTCATCTCGCCTCTCCTTTGATCTGACGCCTCAACGGGCCTGGCCAAAAACCCGATTGTCCTGCCGGTCAATCCGCCTAACAGAATTTCATTCTTGAACTATCCCGGTAATCAGGTCCTCGAGAATCCGGGCGGCCCAGGAAAAGATATTGTATTCCCGGACCCATTGGCGCATGGAGGCCATGCGGGCAGCCTTTTCTTCGGGCGGGTCCTCCAGGGCTTTATAGATGTTGTCCGCGATCTCCTCCGGATTAAAGGGGTTGATGCTATAGGCCCGGCCCAATTCCCGGGCCGCGCCGGTAAAGGGGCTGAGGAGCAGGGCGCCATCGTCGTTCACCCGGCTGGCGACGTATTCCTTGGCAACAAGATTCATACCGTCGTGGAGGGAGCTGACCACCAGGACATCCGCCATACAGTAATAGGGGACGATCTCTTCCTGGGAAAGGTGGGCCTTGACCACGATGACAGGCTTCCAGCGGCCATAAGCGTAGCGGCTGTTGATCTCCACTTCCAGGGAATCCACCAGGGCGTTGAGCTGCTTATACTGCGGGATATTCAACCGGGATACCGGCCCTAGCTGGATAAAGGTGAACCGCCCCTGGTACTGGGGATACTTCTGAAAAAAAATATTGACGGCTTCCAGGCGTTCGGGGATGCCCTTGGTGTAGTCGAGCCGGTCGACCCCAAGACCTACTTTCAGCCCGCTGAGGTTGAAACGGTGGCGCAGTTGCGCGATCTGGACCTGGGTGTCCTCGGAAGCGGCAAAATTCTCGAAGCGCTCAAAGTCGATGCTGATGGGAAAGGGCCGTACCCGGGTCTCTTTGCCCTGACGGAAAATAGAGTATTTATCATAGTCCACCCGAGACTCCAAGGTCCGGTCCACTGTATCGAAAAAATTATTGCAGTGGTATTGGAGATGAAACCCCAACAGGTCATTGCCCAAGAGGCCCTCCAGAATTTCGCTGCCCCAGGGGCAGATGCGGAAGACCTCATAGTTGGGCCAGGGGATATGCCAGAACTGGCAGACGATCAGGCGGGGGTTGGCTTCTTTGAGCATCTGGGGCAGCAAGGCGAAATGGTAATCCTGGATGAAGACAATGGTCCGCTTATCCCCCAATTCGTCCAGAATGACGTCGGCAAACTTCCGGTTGACCTGGCGATAGATCTCCCATTGGGCGCGGGAAAATTGAGGGCGGGCATAGCAGACGTGACACAAGGGCCAGAGGGCCTCATTGGAGAAGCCATAGTAGTAGCCTTTTTCTTCTTCCCGGGTCAGCCAGAGCCGGCGCAACTTATATTGGGGGTTTTGGGGGGGCACCATGACGGAGTCCTGCCCCACTGCGGCCTCCTGGTCGGCTTCGCCACTACCCGCGGCCACCCAGGTGCCGCCGGTAGTCTGCATCAAGGAATCCAGGGCGATGGCCATACCGCTGGCGGGCATAATGACCTCCACCTCCCCGCCCCGGTAGATATGCATGTAGGGTTCGCGGTTGGACACCAGGATGAACTGGTAGTCGCTAAACTTTTTCTCAACCAGGTCCTTTAGACTATCCTTGCTCCACATTATCTGCCCCTCCCTTTGGATGGCAAATTGGGGACTGGCTGCCGTTACAATTCCATAATCCTCTCGGTGGGATTTTCCCGCAAAATCATCAGGGTAAGGTAATCTCGAATGTTCCGGGTAGTGAGAAAGTGTTGGCGAACGAATTCCCGGGCCAATTTTCCCATGCGCCGGGCCATTTCCGGCCGGTGCAGGAGATAGCGGATACGAAAGGCGCAGCCTTCCGGGGAATGGACCAGAAACCCGGTATTATAGTCCCGGAGCTGCAGCACAATACCGCCCACCGCGCCGCCGATAACCGGTTTTCCCTTCCACATGGCTTCAGTGACGGTGAGGCCGAAGCCCTCCCGGGTGGATTTTTGGACAATGATGTCTGCGGCCCGCTGCAGGGCATTGACTTCATGGTGGGCGTCCGGCGGCAACAGCAATATCTGGATATCCGGCTCATCTTTGGCGGCCTCCATGACCTCGGCAAAGATGCGGGGCCCTTCCGGATCATCGATGGCTTCCCCGCCAGCCAGAACCAGCTTACACGGGGTATGGCGCCGCACCATGCGAAAGGCCTGGATTACTCCTACGGGATCCTTAAAGGAATCGAAGCGGGAAACCTGCAGGATGATGGGCTTATCCCGTTCGATCCCCAGGCGGTCTAAAACTTTCTGGACTTCCGCGGTGCTCAGGTCCCGGTTCTTTTGGCTCAAGGGGTCGATGGAGGGGCGGATGAGGTACTGGGGGTGGGGCAGATTCTGGGCGAACTGGGACATGGAGAATATGGAAGCCTCATATTGGCTGACGATCTCCTGCAGGAATTTCCAGACCTGGCGGTCCGGCCGTGAGGCATCGATGTGGCAGCGCCAGATCCAGTGCTTGGCCTGGGGCTGGAGAAAATTAATCAGATAAGCGGGCTGAGGGTCATGCACCAGGACAAAATCTGATTCCCAGGTAAACTTGCGGGCGTTCTCCTGATTAATCTCCCGGTAATGA
>JAKAGH010000294.1 GCA_021817645.1 Deltaproteobacteria bacterium | reverse complement strand
ACTATCCTGGAAGTAGCCCGGGCCGCGGGAATCTACACCATTCCCACCCTATGCTACCTGAAAGACACCACCGCCACCGGCTCCTGCCGCATGTGCATGGTGGAGGTGGAAAGGGCCCGGACCCTGCTGCCCGCGTGCGCCACCGCAGCCGCGCCGGGCATGGTGATTCACACCGAATCGCCCCGGGTGGCAGCGTCCCGGCGCCTGGTGCTGGAACTGTTGTTGGCCTCCGGCAACCATAACTGCCTGGTCTGCGAAGCCAACGGCGTCTGCGAGCTCCAGGCCCTGGCGTACCGCTATCAGGTGCCGACCCCCGATTTCGCGTTTCCGCCAGACCAGCCTTATTACCTGGAAGATGATAAGAATCTGATCCGCCGGGATTTTTCCAAGTGCATCATGTGCGGCCGCTGTGTCCGGGCCTGCAATGAAAAGCAGGTGAACCAGGCCATCAGCATCGGCTACCGGGGGTCGCACAACAAGATCGTCACCCGCGCGGATAACACTTATAGCGATTCGGACTGCGTCTTTTGCGGCCAGTGCGTGCAGGACTGCCCGGTGGGCGCGCTGCTGGAGCTGAAAGCCATGGGCAAGGGCCGCCCCTGGGAGACCCACAAGGTCCGCACCACCTGTCCTTACTGCGGCGTAGGCTGCCAGTTGTGGCTGCACGTCAGGGGGGGCAAGATCGTCAAAGTGACCGGGGTGGAAGGCGCGGCGCCCAATAAGGGCCGTCTCTGCGTCAAAGGCCGCTTCGGCTATGATTTTATCTATTCCCCGGAGCGTTTGACTACGCCTCTGATCAAGGACAAAAAGGGCGGAGAGTTCCGGGAGGCTTCCTGGGACGAGGCCCTGGACCTGGTGGCCGCCAAGCTGAAGGAGACCATCGACCAACACGGGCCGGACACAGTGGCCGGCGTGAGTTGCGCCCGCAGTATTAATGAAGATTCGTACCAGATGCAAAAACTTTTCCGCGCAGTGATCGGCACGAACAACATCGATCACTGCGCCCGTACCTGACACGCTCCGACAGTCGCCGGGCTGGCGGCTTCCTTCGGTTCTGGAGCGATGACCAATTCCTTCGCGGATTTTGCGAAGGCCAAGATGTTTTTTGTGATCGGCTCAAATATGACTGAGGCCCATCCCGTGGCCGCGACCTTTCTGAAAAACGCGGTGCAAAACGGGGCTCAGCTCATTGTCTCGGACCCGCGGCGCACCAAACTGACCGAGTTCGCCCAGGTCCACGCGCCCATTAAAGTGGGCTCCGACGTGGCGTATCTTAATGGTTTGATGCACGTCCTGATCACCGAAAATCTTTATGACCAGGACTATGTGGAACGTTGCTGCACCGGCTTCGAGGCCTTGAAGGCCAAGGTCATGGAGTACCCGCCGGAGCGGGCTGCGGCCATCGCCGGCATCAGCGCGGAGATGATCATTGACGTAGCCCGCCGCCTGGCCGCGGTCAAGCCGGCGATGCTCATCTATACCCTGGGGATTACCGAACACACCTGCGGGGTCAACAACGTCATGAGCTGCGCCAACCTGCAAATGCTCCTGGGCAACGTGGGCTTCGAATGCGGCGGGGTCAACCCCCTGCGGGGCCAGAACAACGTCCAGGGGGCCTGTGACATGGGCGCGCTGCCCAATGTCTTCCCGGGCTATCAAAAGGTGGAAGACCCCGCAGCCCGGGCCAAGTTCGAGGCCGCCTGGGGGGTGAAGCTGCCGGAGAAGAACGGCCTGATGATGCCCCAGATGATGGACGGCCTGGTGGACGGCAAGGTTAAATTCTTCTATGTCTTCGGAGAGAACCTGGCCAACACCGAGCCGGATATCCGGCACGTGGAGCATTGCCTGGAGTCCGCGGCATTCATGGTCTGCCATGACATCTTTCCCACCGAAACCACCCGGTTTGCCGACGTCATCCTTCCGGCCGCGGCCTGGAGCGAGGACGACGGCACCTTCGCCAGCAGCGAGCGCCGGGTCAGCCGCGTGCGAAAAGTCTCCCAGGCCCCGGGCCAGGCCAAACCCAACTGGTGGATCTTCAAAGAACTGGCCAAGCGTTTCGGGCAGGATTGGGCCTCCAACAGCGGCCAGGAGATCTGGGATAACGAAGTCTCCCACCTGGCCCCTTCCCTGGTGGGGGTCAAGTACAATCGCATCGAGGGCGACGGCCTGCAATGGCCGGTGCCCAACTGCGACCACCCGGGCACCTGCACCCTGCATCAAGATGGTTGTTTCACCTGCGGGCAGGGGAAGTTTGCGGCGATAGATTGGACTCCGCCGGCGGAAGTGCCGGACGATCAATACCCCCTGGTGCTCAGCACCGGCCGCCGGCTCTATCAATACCACAGCCGCACCCAGACGGGGCGCTGTCTGGGACTGAACGACATCCTGGGGGAGGAGACCGCGGATATCTCTCCCCAGGACGCGGCCAGGCTGGGGATCCAGCAGGACGAAGTCATCAAAGTCCGGTCCCGCCGCGGGGAAGTCAAGGTCAAGGCCAGGGTTACCCAGGAAGTGCCGGAGGGCATGGTGTGGATGGCCTTCCACTTCCGGGAGGCCTGCGCCAACTGGCTCACCAATCCGGTCTTCGACCCGGTCTCCCAGACCGCGGAATACAAGGCCTGTGCGGTGCAGATCGAAAAAATCTGAGTGCGGTTTTTTCTACGGCAGGGGTAGACCCGAGGATGGGTCTACCCCTGGATTTTGAGACCCGCGGGGACGCAGGGCCTCAGTGTCGGCGGGAAGGGCAAACTCCGGTGAAAAATAATTCGCCATTTTTTTTGTAATGCGATATGTTCTGAAAAGAATAACGCTTTGTGCCCCGAGGATAAACTCTGATGCCGAAGATTTGGTCGTATTCTTTTGATGAGTTTCTGGAACAGGTCAGGTCCTTCCATGGCTACCCCGCACCGGGCGTCATCATCGGCGGGATCATGGTGGAGCAGGCCCGGGGGCGCTTGGCCCCGGAAGTCCTATTTGACGCGGTGAGCGAGACCCGGAATTGCCTGCCGGACGCCATCCAGATTCTCACTCCCTGCACCCTGGGCAACGGCTGGCTCAAAGTGGTCAACCTGGGCCGTTTTGCCCTCACCCTGTACGACAAATACCAGGGGGAAGGGGTGCGGGTCTTTATGGACCCGGCCAAGGTGGCCGGGTGGCCGGAGATTAATAACTGGTATGGTAAACTGGCTCCGAAAAAAGAACAAGACTCCGCCCGGCTGCTGGCGGAAATCAGGGAAGCCGGTCCGGAAATTCTGAGCTGGGATCGGGTCCAAATCCGGCCGCAATTTCTGGAGAGGCGCAGCCGGGGGCGGATGGCCATCTGCCCTCTGTGCCGGGAGGGGTATCCGGCCCAGGACGGCGGCGTCTGCCGGGCCTGCCAGGGGGAGGCCCCTTATCTGACCGATACTGGTGAAGAGGGGCTGGCCGCCCAGAGCCCGTTCCTGCAATCGGTGCCCGCGGCAGAGGCGGTGGGCCGCCGGGCCCTGCACGACATGACCATGATTGTTCCGGGCGTCAGCAAAGGCCCGGCCATTGAAAAGGGCCAGGTGATCGGGGTAGGCGACCTCTGCCGCTTGCAGCAGATGGGGCGGAGGCACCTCTATGTGCTGAAAGATAATCATGGCGGCCCCGAGTGGGTCCATGAAGACGAGGCCGCACTGGCCTTCGCCCGGGCCCTGGCCGGCGACGGCGTCGGTTTTGCGGATCAGCCCCGGGAGGGGAAGATCAATCTCCTGGCCGCCCGGGACGGGCTGCTGGTGGTGGACGAACCACGTTTGGAAGCCTTCAACCTGGTGCCGGGAGTCATGTGCGCCTGCCGTCAGGGGTTCACGCTGCTCAACCAGGGGCGGGTTCTGGGGGCCACCCGGGCCATTCCCCTCTTTCTGCCCCGGGCCGATTTTGCCAAGGCTCTGTCCATTCTCAGGGACCGTCCCATATTTCAGGTTTTACCGCTGAGGCCGCCCCGGGTGGGCATCCTGGTCACCGGCACCGAGGT